>ONJV01000054.1 GCA_900318215.1 uncultured Veillonellaceae bacterium | reverse complement strand
CCCATCATCCGCTTGTAGTCGTCAAACGTCGTCACCTTGAAGAACGCGACGGGGATGCCCGCCTCCTTGAGCGCGGACTCCGCGTCCGCCTGGGAGACGCCGGTCGCGTGCTTGCCGTCCGAGATGCCGGTCATGATGACGAAGTCGGGCTTGAGGGCGATGATGCTCTCGAGGTTGAGCGAGGTGGACCTGCCGACGCCCGAGACCTTGGAGGAGTCGACGGCGTAGTGGCCGAACGCGTCGTCAGACGCGCCGACGAGCGTGCCGCCGGCCAGCTGCCACGCGTCGGCGAAGCTGCCCATGCACGCCACGACGCGCTTGTGGCTCTTGACGGTCACCTTGCGGCCAAGGTCGTCCGTGAAGGTGTAGGCCTTGCTCTTCTCGGCCTTGCCGGACTTGCCGGCCTTTGCCTTGGTTGACGCGGCGGCAGACGTCGACGCGTCGCTGCTTCCGCCGGAGGTCAAGCCGCAGGCGGGCAGGGCAGCAAGCGACGCCGCGAGAAGGGCCGCAAGGGGCAGGGCCAGAAGGCGGCGTCGGGAGGAGTGCTGCTTCATGATTGAGATCCTCGTTTCTGTTGGTGGGCGGGGCAGACCTGGGGTCGCCCCGCCGCGTCATGGCCGCAGGGCCACGCGCGCGTGGTTTAAGAATACCGTTCGGATGGCGGGAAGGGAGCCGAGGCCGCGCATGTCGAGGTCCGCTTCGACCCCCGCCGCGCGGAGCCGTGCCTGCCAGCTGTCTGGCGCGCCGGCCGCAAGCTGGCGCGCCACGTGGCTTCCCGCCGCAAGCATGAGGGGCGCAAGGGTGGCCGCGCCGAGGCCGGCCGCCTTGATGCCGCTGGTGACCTCGTCTATCCCGTGGGCACCGTCGATGAGGCCGAGAAACGCGTCCGCCCTCCCCTGCGCCCGCAGCTCGTCCAGCAGGGCGAGGTACGGCTCGTTCGCGCCGCCGGTTGCGCCATGGCCAACGAGCACCAGGGCGCGTCCGGGCAGCGCGGGATGCGCCCCCGCGATCGCCCGGGCAACGTCGCGCAGGTCGCGCGCGGAGGACAGGAGCGGCTCGCCGACGGCGACGCCGCCGGGGAAGGCGCCCGCCCAGCCAGAGGCCTCGGCGAGAAGGGCGTCCAGCGTCGAGCCCGCGACGATGAGCGTCGGCTGCACGCAGACGCGCTCCACGCCGGCGTCCGCGAGGGCGGAAAGCGCGTCGCCGAGCGCGCCCGGCGCGGCCACCCCGTTGCGCAGCAGCATGCGCCTCACGGGCGCGCTGAGGTACGCCTCGCAAAACGGCGTGCCGGGCGCTGAGGCGCGCAGCTCCCGCGCGAGCGGCTCGATGTCGCGCCGGCGGGCGTCCTGCAGCGTCGTCCCATAGCTCGCGAGCACCAGGCCGCTATGCGTCATGGGTGACCATCAGCCGGCGCACCGTGCGCTTCTCGTCCTGCGCATACGCCACGATCGAGGGCCAGTCGGGGTCCTCGTTCTCGAGGCAGAACACGCGCTCCACCCAGGCCCCGTCTTCCCGTCGCCTTCCGGCGAGAAGCCCGCACGCCTCTTCCGGAAGGTGCTCCCGGGACCAGGAGGCCATCTGGTCGAAGGCGCCTGTCGTAAGATGCAGCATCGTTCGTTCCCTTCCGCGCTAGACGGCGCTTCCGTGCCGGGCGTCCGCGCACTCCGGCTGCTCGTAGTCGATGAGCTCGGTGATCGTCGGGTGGTCGCTGCAGATGCCGCAGTTCGGGTTGCGCGGGATCTTGATCTTGCGGAAGGTCATCGTCAGGGCGTCGTACGTCAGGAGATAGCCCGTCAGGAGGTCGCCGATGCCGAGGATGTACTTGAGTGCTTCCGTCGCCTGCAGCGTGCCGATGACGCCGCCCATGACGCCGAGCACGCCCGCCTGCCGGCACGTCGGCACGGCATCTTTCGGCGGCATCGTCGGAAAAACGCAGCGGTAGCATGGCCCTTCCCCGGGCACATACGTCATGAGCTGTCCCTGAAACCGGATGATGCCCGCATGGACGAATGGCTTCTTTTCAAAGACGCAGGCGTCGTTGATCAGGAACTTCGCCGGGAAGTTGTCCGTGCCGTCGATGATGAAATCGTAATCCTGGTCGCGGATGATGTCGCGGATGTTTGCCGACGTCACGAGCTCGTTGTACGTGTGCACGTCCACGTCGGGATTCATCGCGGCGATTGTCTCCTTGCCCGACTGTATCTTCGGCTTGCCGACATCGGCCGTCTGGTGGATGATCTGCCGCTGGAGGTTCGAGAGATCGACGACATCGAAATCGACAAGGCCAATCGTGCCGACGCCCGCCGCCGCGAGGTACATCGCGGCCGGAGCGCCGAGGCCGCCCGTGCCAATCACGAGCACTTTGCCGCCGAGCAGTTTCTCTTGTCCCTTGCCGCCGACCTGCTTCAGGATGATGTGGCGCGAGTAGCGCTCGAGCTGTTCATTCGTGAGCTTGCTCACTTCGCACCGCCTCCCATGAAGTACAGGAACTCGACCGTATCGCCGTCCTGCACCGTCGTCGTTTCAAAGCCCGAATGGTCGACGAACTCACCGTTTAACTGCACTGTCACATACTCCGGCTGCTCCGCCTTCGCGACGACGAGGAACTCTTTCACGGAAAGGGGCTTCTCGATTTCGAGCGGTTCCCCATTGACTGTCACTTTCATATCGCTGCCTCCCAGTCTTGCAAACGCCCATCGATGATGTTCGTGCAGGTCTAAATCATACTTTCTTTATATGTTTTATCCGTCGATGGTGTTATCATACAACAGGAGCGTAACGTTGTCAACCTCTCTTTATGAAAAGCATATATGTTTGATGGAAATTCTTTTGCCGAATTCCCTCCAGCGCACTAAAAAATCCGCAAATGCATCTCGCACTTGCGGATTTCTCGGATTCATTTTTTAGAGAGGATTGCCAGCTCATGCTGCCCGTTTCCGCGCAAACATGCCGGGCTTCGCCGTCTGCAAAATCCGGCAGCTGTTCAGCACGACGGCGAGCGTCGCCGTGTTGTGGATGATGGCGGCGTAGAGCGGGCTGATGCGGCCGAGCGCGCCTAAAAGCATCGCCGCGCTGTTGACGAGGATGGTCGCCATGAAATTCTGATGCACGAGGCGCATCGTACGGCGGCCGAGCTCGAGCGCTTCCATGAGGCGCGCCGGGTCTTCGCCATGAATCGTGACGGCCGACGACTCGGCAGCGATGTCCGTCTGGCGGCCGCCCAAAGAGACGCCGACATCAGCAAACGCCAGCGCCGGCGCGTCGTTGATGCCGTCGCCGACCATCATGACGGTGCCGCGCTGCTTGAGCTTGTTGACATAGTTCGACTTGTCTTCGGGCAGGATTTCGGCATGATAGGCGTCGATGTCCATGTCCTGCGCGACTTTGGCCGCGACGGCCTTGCTGTCGCCCGTCAGCATGACAATTTCGTCGATGCCATAGCGGCGCATCTGGTTCAGCGTCTTCTTCATGGCCGGACGAATCGGGTCTTCGATGCCGATGACGCCGAGGAGCTTCGTGCCGCGCGCGACATAGAGCAGGTTCTTGCCTGCGAGGCTGCTATCAATGAGGCCTTCCGTATCTTTCACGCCGCTTTCCGCGAGGAATTTCTTGCTGCCGACGCGGANNNNTCGGCGAGCATGCCGCGCGCGACGATGGTCTTGCTGTCCGTATGCTGCGGCGTCGTCCAGCCGTGCTCTTTGACGTATTTCTGGATGGCCACGGCGAGCGGATGGACGGAATGCTGCTCGGCCGATGCCGCGAGCAAAATCATTTCTTTTTCATCGACGCCTTTCGCCGTGCGCGTGAACGAAATCTGCGGGATACCGACCGTCAGCGTGCCCGTCTTGTCAAGCACGACGGTATCCGTCTCGGCCAGCGCCTCGATGTAGTTGCCACCCTTGACGAGGATGCCGCGCTTCGCGGCCGCCGAAATCGCCGCCGAAATCGCTGTCGCCGTCGAGAGCTTCAGGCCGCACGAAAAGTCGATGAACAGCAGGTTCAGCACGCGCTGCCAGTCGCGCGTCGCGCCATAGACGATGGCCGCACCGAGGAACGAGACCGGCACGAGGAAGTTCGCCATCTGGTCAGCGAAGTTCTGCACGGGTGCCTTGCGGCTCTGCGCTTCCTCGACGAGGTGGACGATATGCGCGAGGCTCGTGTCCTTGCCGACTTTCTCGACCGCGATGACGAGCTCGCCCGCCTCGACGACGGAGCCCGCATAGACGGGCGAATCCTTGTGCTTCATGGCCGGGTTCGACTCGCCCGTGATCGACGCCTGGTTGACGGCGGCCGAGCCCGCGAGCACGCGGCCGTCGATGACGATCTTCTCGCCCGTATGCGCCGCAATCGTATCACCCGCACGCACCTGCTCGATGGGAATCTTGCGCTCGACGCCATTCTCGACGCGCCAGACATAGCGCTGATCGAGCGAAAGCAACCCCGAAATCTGCGTGCGCGCACGCTCGGCCGCGTAGCTCGTCAGCATTTCCGCGCCATTCGAGAGCGTCAGCAGCGTCAGGCTCGACTCGGGCTTGCCTGCGAGCACGGACGCGATGACCGCCGTCGCCGTCAGCGTGTCGGCGTTGAGTGCATGCTCCTTCAGCGGCCCGCGGATGCCGTTTGTGATGAACTTTCGCGCGAGGAACACCGTCAGGAGGCTGCGCGCAATCTTCGTCGCGACGAAAAGCTCCGGCGACGTCTTGCGCAGAATCTGCACGGCCGCAAAGCCCGCGAGCGACACGAGCGCATCGCGGCGGTATTCGGCGAGGCGTTCGGCCGGCGTGACGGCTGCTTCCTGTGCCGCCTGCACGACGGCGATGATCTGCTGCTGGATTTCGCGGGCTGGCAATGTGCCCGTGTACCAGATGCGCACCTGCTTTTCATCGACGAGCACGGCCTTCACCATGCGATAGCGGCGCAGCACCGCCGCGAGCTCTGAACGCTTCTCGCGCGGCAGCGCAATCGGCAGATGAACGTTCAAACGTCCGTACATCATACGGTTCGCCATCCTCTCATCAGCGAGACGGCCCACCAGAGCATCTGCGAGCCCGAAGGATATTGCTTCGTCAGGATCATCTTGCGCAGACCGCGCAGCAGGAAGACGAGGAACGCCGCCGAGCTCACGTCGAGCCAGCCATGCGACGCTGTGCGGATCCACGATGAAAACGCCCGCACCGTGCCGCGCACGCTCTTCGTCAATGCGCCTGCATGCGCTTCAAGCGGCTGCGCGACATCATCGACCGTGCGCTGCCAGTCGCGCTTGAAGATGCTGTCCCGCAGAAAATCTTCGAGCACATCCATTTTCGCCTCGTCGGCGGGGTCGTAGACGAAGAGCAGGCTGCCTGTCAGATCATTGGCCTCCACACGCTTCAGGAAGGCGAGCTGCGAAAGCTTTTCCTGCAAAAGCGCGGCCAGCTCCTGCGACATCGCCGCGCGATAACGGCGGCGGCCCGGCAGCTTGCTCACGCAGCGGAAGCCCGCCGTGAGATGCAAGGCTGCTGCCGCGCGAGCGCCATACTGCTGCGCCCGCACGCCTGCCGTGCGGACGCCCTGCGTAAGTCCCGGCACGGGATTCTGGAGCCGCGGCATCGCCGCTCGGGACGGGCCACTGAAAAACATCTGATGGATGCTCTTGCCGATGGCGGCGCCCATCATGAAACCAGATACATACGACATCGTGTCATCTCCTCTTTGCGTGCGTCATGATATATTCCTCGACCTTGCG
Organism: uncultured Veillonellaceae bacterium; assembly: GCA_900318215.1. GTDB lineage: Bacteria > Bacillota > Negativicutes > Selenomonadales > Selenomonadaceae > Selenomonas_C. Next base: position 10,438 of record ONJV01000054.1, on the reverse strand, counting down.
GAGTTCCGCGTTCTTGCGCAGGACAGCGGGCTCGTACTTGATGAGAATCGACCCTGTGACCGTGCTCGTCTCGACGCTTGCAATCTCAGAGAACGCACCGAGCTGCGCCTGCACCTCGACTTCGAGCGCAGGGTTGCTGATGAGCTTCGACGAGCGCAGCCGCACACGCCCCGGCAGATAGGAGGAAATCTCGACGGAACGGATGAAAAGGTCGAGTTTCGAGGTCGGAATCTGGAGGGTATTTATGAGATTCATTTTCACTACTCCTTTAGAAAGATAGGGCTGCCGCATCCATCCGGGAGCGACAGCCCCATCGGGAAGCGTGCGAAGGATTACTTCTTCGCTTCCTGTGCTGCGATCAGATCCTCGAGCTCTTCCTTCTGGCGCTGGAGTTCCGCAATCGGAAGTTCAGCCGTCGGAGCTGCCGGCTGCATGGCAGCGAGCTGCTGCTCGCGCTCCTGCATGAAACGGTAGCCGAAGATGCCGGCGACAGCGCCGACTGCGAGGCCGATCCAAAAATCGGTTTTCTGGAACATGGGATTTCCCTCCTCTGACCATTTTCTATGGGAAGCGATGATTTCAGTGCTTCCCCAAAAAGGAAGCGCCGAGCGACGCAAGCGTCCCTCGGCGCCTCCTGCACAAAAGGGTTGGAATGATATTTAGTACCATTCCAACCCTTATAATAACAAAGAGCTATCACTTTGTCAATGAGAATCTTTTCTTTTCATCAATAAAAATCATTCTGTGCGCAGCGCACAAAAAACCTCCATGCATGAGCAGTTACATGGAGGTTTTTTGCTGTGTATTTAGTAGGAGAGCTTCTGCGGGATGCCTTTCTTCATCCCCTCTTCGAAAGCCAAGTACAATATACCATAACTGGGAACAATTATCAATACCTTTAGGAAATATTTTTGAGATTTTTTCTCAGTTACTCCAATGATTTCACGAACGACGCGCCGAGTTCTTCGCAGGCGGCGGCGTCCGCATCCGTCGGGCCGTTCTCGACCACGAGGCCGTCGCGGAAGAGTTTCGCCCCGTCAGCTTTCGTGCGTTCTTCCCATGATTTCATCCATGCGCCGCCGCCCCAGCCGTACGAGCCGAAGAGCACGACGGGCACACCCTTGAGCTTCGATTCGATGGATGCGAAGAACGGCTCGAACGTTCCTTCTTCCAGCACTTCATCCCCCATGGCCGGACAGCCGAAAAAGAAGCCGTCGTAATCCTGGATTTCATCCGCGCCGAACGAATCGACGGCGAAGAGCGGCGCCTCGGCCCCCGCTTTGCGCGTCCCGCGCTGGATGGCCTTTGCCATTTCCTCCGTGTTGCCCGTGCCAGACCAATAGACGATTGCTGTCTTTGCCATAAAACTTTCCCCTTTCAACCTGCAACAACAAGATCTTCGAACCGCGCGCCCGCTTCGAGCTTCTCGCAGAATTCCTCGCTGCACGCCGCATATTGCGCGAAAAGCGCGCGGGCGACGTCGGGATCGCCGTAGACCTTCCAGTAGCCCTCGAGCGCGCAGTCCCTGCCGTGGTGTTCGATGAAGCCGCGGACATCCTCGGGCGGGTAGCCGAGGAACAGGCCGATCTCGTGCGGGAAGGCCTTGCGGAGCTCCATGCGGCGCTGGAGCTCCGCAAGCAGTGCCGCAAGCGGCGCGTCTGCATCATAGCCGCGCTCGGCGAGGAGCTTGCGCGCCTCGGGACGCTTCACACAACGGGCGAGGCGCCGCGCCCGATAAAACAGCAGGAGCACATACTCCTCCCCTTCCACGAGGCGGAGCACGGAAATGCCCTTGCAATGGAAGCACGGCAGAAACGAGGCGAGCATCGCATCGAAATCATCGAACTGGCTCTTGCGGAACGACAGCAGCACGGCAGGCTTCTCCCCGGCAAACGTCGGCGCTCCATGAAGCCCGAGCAGCGATTCGAAACATTCTCGGCTCATTGGCATCGCATCCTTTCCTGTCTTTACAAATGAGAACATTTATCTTTTACACGGATATTATACTGCAAATCATTCTCATTTACAAGTCAAAAAAAGACGGCCGCTGCCAAAAGCAACAGCCGTATGCGGGGATCCTTTTTCAGCTTTTCGTGATGGCAACGACTTCGTAGCCGCTGCCTGCCAGCGCTGTGCGAATCTCATCGTCGCTGACGTCGCGCGTCATCTTCACCGTTGCCTGGTTGCGATGGAGATTGACTTTCGCGGCCGCGCCGTCGATGTCATCGAGCAGCATTTCGACGCGGTTCTTGCAGTTGCCGCACGTCATGCCTGAAATTTCCACGACTTTCTCTCCGACGACAGGGCCGTTGAGCTTTTTCTCCGGCACTTTCGGCTGCTCCGTACCGCAGCAGCTCGTCTCGCCATGAAACAGCTTGTAGATATGCTTCGCCGCGATGCCCAGGCAGGCGAGAACGACGAGGCCGACAATGATAGTGCTCATAATGAAAATCATCCTCCTTCTCTTTCTCTGATTCTGTTATACAGCGGGTGAGAAGGAATGTCAATCATAACCAAAAAAAATTCGAGACGAAGGAACAGCAAAACCTTCGACTCGAATTTATTTATCAACCTATGCCGTACCTTCGACACTCCCTCAGTCAGCCATTCGGCTGACAGCTCCCTCTGAGAGGGAGCCTTCCGAACGAGCATCGTCTGGCAATCCTAGGTACGTCACCTTATAGGCAACAAATCAGCACGTATGGCACTTCTCGTAGATGCCGGCTTTCTTCAGCGTCTTGACGACGGTCTCGCCGATGTGGGCGACCGTGTCAGCGACTTCGATGCCGACGGCGTTCAGAGCCTTGATCTTATCAGCTGCCGTGCCTTTGCCGCCGCTGATGATGGCGCCTGCATGGCCCATGCGTTTGCCCGGAGGCGCCTGACGGCCAGCGATGAAGGCCGTGACCGGCTTGTCCGGCATGTTCTCCTTGATCCACTTGGCTGCATCTTCCTCGGCCGTGCCGCCGATTTCGCCGATCATGAGGACGGAGAGCGTGTCGGGGTCGTTCTTGAAGGCTTCGAGCGCGTCGATGAAGTCCGTGCCCTTGACCGGGTCGCCGCCGATGCCGATGGCCGTCGTCTGGCCGATGCCGGCAGCGGTGAGCTGGAACGTCGCTTCATACGTCAGGGTGCCGGAACGGCTGATGACGCCGACGTGGCCCTTCTTGTGGATGTAGCCCGGGATGATGCCGAGCTTTGCTTCGTCCGTCGTGAGGATGCCCGGGCAGTTCGGTCCGATGAGGCGCGTCTTCTTGCCTTCCATGTAGCGGCGCACGCGAATCATGTCCTGCACAGGGATGTGCTCCGTGATGCAGACGACGAGGTCGAGCTCTGCATCGACAGCCTCGAGGATGGAGTCTGCTGCGAATTTCGCAGGAACGAAGATGACGGATGCCGTTGCGCCCGTCGCCTCGACAGCGTCGCGCACCGTGTTGAAGACGGGGACGCCGCAAGCCGTCTGGCCAGCCTTGCCCGGCGTGACGCCGCCGACGACTTTCGTGCCATAATCAATCATCTGCTGTGCATGGAACGAGGCTGCTTTGCCCGTGATGCCCTGGACGATGACCTTGGTATCTTTATTGACGTAAATTCCCATTTTTGTAAGCCCTCCTCACGCCTGCTCTGCTTCTTTGACGAGTTTCACGACGGTCTCGGCGCCGCCTTCCATCGTCGGTGCCATGATAACGTTCTTGATCGGCGTGTCTTTCAGGATCTGACGGCCGCGCTCGACGTTCGTGCCTTCGAGGCGGACGACGACCGGGACCGGCAGGGACTTGCCATCCTCGGAAATGATCTTCGCTGCATCGACGATGCCCTGTGCAACGAGGTCGCACTTGTTGATGCCGCCGAAGATGTTGACGAAGATGCCTTTTGCCTGGCCGCCATCGAGCATGATGCGGAATGCTGCCGCAATCTTCTCCGGCGTGGAGTCGCCGCCGACATCGAGGAAGTTCGCAGGCTCGCCGCCGTAGTACTTGATGATGTCGACCGTTGCCATCGCGAGGCCGGCGCCATTGACCATGCAGGCGACGTCGCCACCGAGGTTGACGTAGTTCAGGCCCTCTTTTGCTGCAGCGAGCTCTTTCGGGTCTTCCTCCGTCACGTCGCGGAGCTCTTCGACATCCGGATGGCGGAAGAGGCCGCTGTCGTCAAAGTTCAGCTTTGCATCGAGCGCGACAACGTCGAGCTCCTTCGTGACGACGAGCGGGTTGATCTCTGCGAGGCTGCAGTCTTTGCCGATGAAGGCATTGTAGAGGCACATCATGAGCTTCGTTGCCTTGCGGATGGCTTCTTTCGGCAGGTGCAGGCCATAAGCCATGCGCTGTGCCTGGAACGGTGCGAGGCCGATGGCCGGGTCGATCGTCTCCGTCAGGATCTTCTCCGGCATTTCTGCCGCGACTTTCTCGATCTCCATGCCGCCTTCTTCGGAGCCCATCATGACGACGCGGCTCGACTTGCGGTCGGTGACGAACGAGAGGTAATACTCTTTCTGGATGTTCGAACCAGCTTCGATGAGCAGGCGATGGACCTCCTTGCCCTGCGGGCCCGTCTGCTTCGTGACGAGCGTCTTGCCGAGCAGCTCTTTCGCATACTGGCGGACTTCATCCTCCGTCTTTGCGATCTTGACGCCGCCAGCTTTGCCGCGGCCGCCTGCGTGGATCTGTGCTTTGACGACAACGACCGGCGTGCCGAGCTTCTTGGCGTTCTCGACGGCTTCGTCGACGGAGAAGGCAGGATAGCCTTCCGGCACATTGACCCCGTAGGATCTCAGGATGGCCTTGCTCTGGTACTCATGGATGTTCATTTCTTGTCCCCCTTGCTATAGGCTTCCAATTCTTGCGCTGCCCCCCGGCAGCAGAGTGTGTGATGTATATTGTATATGCAGGCAGGACGCAGAGCGCCCGCTGTTTCCAACGTTATTTGTCTCCGAGGACGAAGACCGTCTGGGCTTCCCAGGTGTCGCCCTTCTTCAGGAGCGGCTGCGGGAAGTTCGGGTTCGCCGGAGAATTCGGGAAATACTGCGTCTCGAAGCAGAAGCCCGAACGGCGCTCGAATTTCGTGCCGCCCTTGCCGACCTGCCCATCGAGGAAGTTGCCCGTGTAGAACTGCAGGCCCGGCTGCGTCGTGTAGCACGTCAGCGTCAGCCCCGTCTTGTCGGACTCGGCATAGGCTGCCTTGTGGAGCTTGCCGTCGTTGTAGTCAATCGGGCAGTGGATGTCGAAGCCGAACATGCCCGGCTTCAGCTCGCTCTCGGCAGGGTCGCCGCGCAGCACCCAGTTGTGGTCATAGCCGTGGCCCATCTGGAGCTCGTCGAAATCATCGTCGATATGGTCGCCGATGCGCGTGAGCTGACGGAGATCCATCGGCGTGCCAGCGACATCGAGGATACGGCCGTCCGGCAGCGACTCGCTGTCGGCCCAGGTGTACTTGTCGGCGAAAATCTGGACTTTCTGGTCGAGCACGGGGCCGCCCGCGAAGCCATCGAGGTTGAAGTACGAATGGTTCGTGAGGTTGATGATCGTGTCCTGGTCGGACACTGCCTCGTAGCGGATGGAAAGCTCGTTGTCATTTGAAAGCGCGTACGTGACGGCAACTTTCATGTTGCCGGGATAACCGCCCTCGCCATCGGGGCTCTCAAGCGTGAATTTCACGCCCGTGTCCGTCTCCTCGGCGTCCCAAACCTTGTTGTGGAAGCCCGGATTACCGCCGTGGATGTGGTTCTGCATGCGGCTGCCCGTATTGAGGTCGAGCTGGTACGTCTTTCCACCAATCGTGACCTTGCCGCCCGCAATGCGGTTCGCATGACGGCCGACGATGCCGCCCATGCTCGTATCATCTTTTTCGTAGTCCGCACCCGTGTCATAGCCGAGCACGACATCGACGAATTTGCCGTCCTTGTCCATCTTGCGCCACTTCACGAGGCGGGCGCCATACGTCGTGATGGAAGCCTCGGTTCCCTTCGTGTTTCGCAGCGTGTAGAGGAACACCTCTGTGCCATCGCTGAGCTTGCCGAATGCTTCCTTCCGAATCTTCGCCATCAAAAGAACCTCCCCGAGTTGCGTTAAATTGCGCAACAATTGTTTATAATTGCTACCATTTTGGAACAATTTATAGTTCCAGTTTACCGCGCGCGAAAACGTTTGTCAATGGTAAATACAAGGTAAATCGATATAAATAAGAACTATCTCTCATAGCCTCGCTACATCGATGGCAGAAAGGTCATCGACGATGACGTCGGCACGCGAAAGATCCTGCGCGCCCGAGTGCGGGCTGCGGAAGCCGATGCAGCGCATGCCCGCACCTTTCGCCGCCGCGACGCCGGCCGCCGTATCCTCGAGCACCGTGCAGGCAGCGGGCGAAACGTCGAGCGCCTCGGCGCTCAGACGGTAGATGGCGGGATCTGGCTTGCTCTTTGGCAGGTCGGCGCCCGAGATGACCGACGCGAAGGTGTCCTCGAGCTGCCACTCCCGCAGGATGGTCTCGACGACGCGCCGCCATGAACTCGTCGCGAGCGCGAGCGGCACGCCCGCCGCCTGCAGGCGCCCAATCAGCGCGAGGCTGCCTGGAATCGGCGCGAGCGCCCCTTCCTCGACGAGCTCGAGATAACGGTGGTGCTTGTAGTCCGCGATTTCCTCCGCCGTCACGTCCGTCCGATGCTCCCGCGCGAGCACATCCGAAAAAATATCCGCACTCGTGCGCCCCATGTACTGCTCGAGCTCCCCCGCATCGAAATGCAGCCCGAAGTGCTCGAACGTCTCCATCTTCACGCGGCTGTGCAGCGGCTCGCTGTCCACGATGACGCCGTCCATATCAAAGATAAATGCTTTCACGCCTTGCCGTTCTCCTCTTCCTTCAACAGTTTCCAGAACGCCGACTGCGGCATCGGGCGGGCGAAATGATAGCCCTGCATGCGGTCGCAGCTGATTGATTGCAGGTAGGCGACCTGCTCGTCCGTCTCGACGCCCTCGACGATGAAGTCCGTCTTCAAAGCGCGGACGGTCTGCACGACGCCTGACAAGATGGCGCGGGCGCGGGCTTCGTCACCGCCCTGCAGGAAGCGCATGTCGAGCTTGATGACGTCGACAGGCAGGTCTTTGAGCACGCGCAGCGACGACGTGCCGCTGCCGAAGTTGTCCATGATGACGACAAAGCCGCGCTCACGGAACTCGGCAATCGCCTGCGCAATCTGCTTCGGGTTTTCCGCATACGACTGCTCCGTGACCTCGAGCTGGATCATCCAGGCCTCGAGCTCGTAGCGGCGCAGGAGCTCCGTCAGGAAGTCAAGCAGGCCGTGGTTGTAGAAATTCAGCCGCGAGACATTGACGGAGACCGGCGTCACATGGCCGTACTGCTCTTTTTCCGCCGCGAGGAATTTCGCAACCTCTTCCCAGACGTAGCGGTCGAGGCGCACGATGAAGCCGTTGTGCTCGAACAGCGGGATGAAGAGCCCCGGCGAAATGAGGCCTTCGGACGGATGCTGCCAGCGCACAAGGCCTTCGGCCTGGAGGATCTTTCCCTCTTTTGCACTATAAACCGGCTGGAAGTAGACCTCGAACTGCCGCTCCTGCAGCGCGAACTCCATGTCTCTGAGAATCATCTGCTCGTGCAACATCTGTTCGCGCATCTTCGCATCATACGTGTAGACGCGCTGCAAATGGCTGCCATGCACCTGCCGCTCGGCGAAGCGCGCGCGGTCGATCATCTGGTCGACGGGCAGGTAGATGTTCTCGACGGGATAGATGCCCGCATAGAACAGAACGTTGTGCATGATGCCGAGCGACTGGAGCGTGCTGTCGAGGCCCTCAATCAGCATGTCGGCAGGGATGCTGCCGCGCGGCAGACAGAGGACGAAATGGTCGTTTTCAAGCCGCCCGCAAGTGCCGAGATTCCCGGCCGCCGCCTGCAGGTAGAACGCCGCCGTCTTCAGAATCAGGTTGCCTGTCTCGACATGGAACAAATCATTGATGACGCCGAACGCCTCGATGTCGAAGTAGATGATGTCGTAAGCCGTCGTCTCGTTCTTCTGCAAGAGAGCGGCCGTCCGCTGGTAGAATGTCTCGCGGTTGTAGATACCCGTCAGCCGGTCTTCCTCGATGGAGCGGTGCATCTCGATGAGCTGCTGGTCTTTCGCCGCCTGCACAGCCTTGCGCCACTCGTTTTCCACCTGTGCGATGACGTTGCGCACGCGGCGGCGCACAAGGCGCAGGTTAAAAGGCTTCGTCACGAAATCCGACGCGCCCATCTCGAGAGCGCGCGCCTGCCCGTCATGGTCGCCCTGCGTCGTCATGGCGATGACGGGCAGCTCGACGAACGTGTCGTGGCAGCGCAGATAGGCGAGCACCTCGAAGCCGTCCATGACGGGCATGACGAGGTCGAGCAGTACGATGCTCACATCTCGCGTGCGGAGTTTTTCGAGCGCCTCCTGCCCGTTCGCCGCCTCGATGACCTCGAAGCTGTCTGAAAAGATCTGCCGCAGGAGCGTGCGGTTGATTTCCGCATCGTCCACGACGAGCATCCCCTGTTTTCCCTTCACCGAAATCGCCTTCCTCTATGCTGTAACGCTGACGCGACACTTGCTTGATGGTTATATTCCACAAAGAAGGGCCGTTTCCCTGCTAAGAGAAACGGCCCTTTGAAAATCTTCTGTGGATATTTGCGAATCCTTCTGTCACGCCTTCGGGATGTACTTCTTGAGCTTTTCCTTGATGGCATCTTCTTTCATGCCGAGCAGCAAGCACGTCTGCACCGTCTGTTCGAACCGGCTCTCGGGGATGTCATTCTCCTTCGCATAAGCCTCCAGGTGTTCATACGTCTCGCGCCAAGCCTCTTTGATCTTCATTTTCTTCAGCATGAGAGTGCCTCCTCGTTCGGATGTAAAGCAGGATTGAAATGAATGGATTCAATGCTTGTATTATAATATAAAAGATATGACTTTTCAAGTAAAAATGATGCCCGTTGCTTTCGGCAGCAGGCATATCGTCGAGGAGAGAGAAAATGCGAATGTGTCAGCCTTTCTTCAAGGTTTCCTTCTCGATGCAATAGCTGTTATGCTTCGTGACTTTCGCGCAATAGCCGGGCAGGACGACAATCGTGGTCGTCGGCTCTTCGATGATGGCGGGGCCGTGGACGGTGATGCCGTAGTACAGGCGGTCGCCGTGGAAGACCGGCGTCATCTTGAGGTCGTCGTATTCCTTGAAGAAGACCTTGCGGAACGATGAGGAGAGGCCCTCTTCATAGGCGAGGTCGCGGTTTTCCGGCAGCTTGGCTTCCGGCAGGACGGCTTCGCGCTCGTGCTTGCCGATGGCCTTGACGCGCCACGTCACGCATTCGATGTACGTGTTGTCACGGATAGAGAACGTGCGTTCGTGCTCCTTGTGGAACGCTTCCTCCATCGCCTGGACGCCGGCCGGCGTGATGGTGAAGTCGTCATTCACGAACGGCGTGATGTTCACCGGCAGCTCGTAGACCTGGAACGGATAGTGCGCCTCCATGTAGACCTCGATGCGCTGCTGTGCCGGCGCAATCTTGTTGCGCGCAAAGAATTTCTCCGCCTGGCCGCGCAGGTTCTGGAGGACTTTCGCGACACCCTCGAAATCGAACTGTGCCGTCGTCGTGTAATGGCTGCCGCTGTACTCGGAGACGATGTCGGAGAACAGGCCGCCCGCCGCCGAGAGGCCGCCGGCCGTGCGCGGAATGAGCAGGTGCTGCATCTCGAGCCCTTCCGCGAGCGCGATGGCATGCAGACCGCACGCGCCGCCGCCTGCAACCATAGCATACGAGCGCGGGTCGATGCCCTGCCAGATCGTGATGTCCTTGATGGCGGAAATCATGTTGACATTGACCGTCGCCCAGATGGAGTACGCCGCCTCCATGACCGTGATGCCGAGCGGCTCGGCAACGTGCTTCTTGATGGCTTCGCGCGCGAGCTCGGGGTAGAGCTTCATGCGGCCGTCATTGAAGAAATCCGGGTTCAGGTAGCCGAGCACGCAGTTTGCATCCGTGACGGTCGGCAGCGTGCCGCCACGGTTGTAGCAGGCAGGGCCCGGCACAGAACCGGCGCTGCGGGGACCGACGCGGAGCATGCCGAAACGTACCTGTCGGGGATGCCCCCGAAACCGAAGCCACTCTTGGAGCCGTGGCAGTGGGAGTGCCCCATGTCGGTGGCGGATACGCCTCCGCAGCGGGCTACCCTCACCAGCAGGCGCGGTATGCCGCAGTGGTCGCCGGGAAGGTTGGCACCCTCAGGGATGCTATCGGCACGGTATATCGCCACGGGATGGTTCTGCAGCCATACGGCCTCAGCTATTCTACACATATTGTAATGATGGATGATTATGCTAATAAATCCCCCGCCGAATATATGCGCAGGGATGTTCCAGATTGACAGGATTGGACGGATTCAATGTGTCCGTACGTGCTTGGAGAGTGTCTTCAT
>ONJV01000046.1 GCA_900318215.1 uncultured Veillonellaceae bacterium | reverse complement strand
GCCGAGGAGTCTGGGAAGGCCGCCGCGAAAATCGCAGAGCTCATCAGCTCTATCCAGTCGGAGACGCAGGTCGCGGTCTCGCGCATGGAACGCGGCACGAAGGATGTCGAGGAAGGCCGCGCCGTCATAGAGGAAGCCGGAGGCGCCTTCCAGAACATCACGGAAGCCGTCGGCGACCTCGCAGAACAGGTCGGCGACATCCTCGCAGGGGCTCGGGCTTCGGCTGCGCGGGCGGAACGCATCACGCATGTCATGGAAGAGATTCATGACGAAGGGAAGCACGTCGCTGCGGAGACGGAGTCCGTCTCGGCGGTATCCGAGGAACAATCGGCGGCGATGGACGAAGTCGCCGAAGCGAGCCGGAAACTTTCCGAACTTTCGAAGACACTGCGAAATGCAGCAGCGAAGTTCCGCATCTGACGAAGGAGGGAGAAAGAGATGAAGAAAAAAGGAATCCTCGGGTGCATCATCATGCTTCTTTTCTGCGCTCTCTTCGTTGCAGGATGTGGCAGCACGAATCAGCAGAAGAAAGTCGCGCTGCTGTTCTCGCATGAGCCCTCGCGCTGGACGGAGGGCGGGCAGATGATGAAGGAAGAGCTCGAAAACGAAGGCATGCAGGCGGAAATCACGGTCTTCACGACGGAACAGGACCAGACGGATGCGCTTGACAAGGCCGTTGCGGACAAGGTGGACTGCATCGTGATTGCGGGCGGCGACATCAAGAATTTCCGCGAGGGACTGGAAAAGGCAAAGGAAAAAGGCATCCCGGTCATCGATTACGACAACCTCACGCCGGACACGGACGCTGTGAGCTATTATGTGACGTTCGACAACTACGGCGTCGGTGAGGCGATGGGCAAGTACATCGTGCAGCAGAAAGGACTGCGCACGGGCGGCGGGCCGTACACGCTCGAATTCTTCTCGGGCAGCGATACGGACAGCAATGCTAGGCTCATGTATCAGGGCGCTTATGACGTGCTGAAGCCGTACATTGACAAAGGGCAGATTGTCGTGCCGTCCGGCCAGTCGGACTACGCATCGACAGCCATCAAGAACTGGGACAGCAAGAATGCCGAGGCGCGCATGAAGGAAATCGTGCAGAAATACTATCAGGGACGGAACCTCGACATCGTCGTTGCGGCCTCGGACGGCATCGCCTATGGCGTCATCGACGGCCTCGCTGGCTACAGCGGCCAATGGCCGCTGATTTCGGGACAGGATGCCGACCCGGAGGCACGCGGATATATCCGGGACGGAAAGATGGCATTTTCCATCGAGAAGAACTCGATGGAGCTCAATCGGAAATGCCTCCGCATGATCAAGGCCGTCGTCGAGGGCTCGCATCCGGAAATCAATGACGTCACAACGTACAACAATGGCGTCGTCACGGTGCCGACGTATCTCTGCACGCCGCGCATCATCGACCGGGGCAATCTTGAAATCGTGAAACGCTGAAGGAGGCCCATGAGGACTGCATCTGCAGTCCTCTTTTCTTTTTAAGCAAAATATGATACCATAAAATGACATACAGAAGGGAGACATCCGTTTCATGGGAGAATATACATTCATTGTTTCGAAGACGTGCCCGATTTGCGGGGAGAGCACGCGCATCATCAAGCTGAAGTCGCGCATCATCGCAGAGAAGACGGACGAGGATTTCTGCGTCCATTACAAGGGCATCAATCCGTATTTCTATCACATCTGGTTCTGCGAGCACTGCGGTTTCGCAGCTGACGAGGCGCATTTCCTCGCGCCGATGGCTTCGCGCCACAAGCAGAAGATTCGGGATTTCCTCCAGGGGCGCCAGCTCGGCCTCGACTTCACGGAGGAGCGCGGCGTGCCGGAGGCGATTGCGTCGTACAAGCTCGCGCTCTACTACGCCGACCTCATCGACGCGTCGCTCGCGCATCGTGCCGGTCTCTGGCTGCATCTCGCCTGGGTCTACCGTGCGGCAGGCGACGAGGCGCATGAGCGTGAGGCGATGGAGAAAGCTGCCGAGATGTACGACCAGTCCATCATGAAGGAGCACTATCCGCAGGGCAACATGACGGACAACACGGCCGTCTACCTGATTGGCGCCATCTACTACCGCCTCGGCGATGACGAGAAGGCGACGCAGTACCTTTCGCGCATCATCGGTGACCAGAACATCCGCACGATGGAACCGAAGACGTTCGACCGTGCGCGCGATCTCTGGCAGGTCATCCGCGAAAAGAAAGAAGCCGCAAAGTCGTAAGGGGGCATCGGTTATATGGATATGCCGGTGAATCTTCAGCAGGCATTTGCAAATATCGACATCGCAAAGATCCAGCAGGCCGTCGAGGACTACGGCCCGGCCATCGAGGTCGTGCGTGGCACTTGGGATCATGCGACGCTGCAGGAAATCGCGGATGGCAAGCTCTTCGTTTCAGATGACATGATGAACGAGGCCATCGCGAAACAGGTCGCCGCACAGGGCGATGACGCGCCCGTGACGTCCGTCGTGCTCAAGTCGCACGAGAACGGCCGCCTCGACATCACGGCCGACACGAAGAAGCTCGGCCCCGTCGAGCTCTCGGGCACGATTGAGGAATTCGTGCACGATGGCGACCAGTCGCTGCTCAAATACCATGTACGCAGCAAGAACATTCCGCAGCATGGCCTCATGAGCTGGGTCTTCTCGCGCATCTCGCTTTCGATGGCCGAGCGCATGGTCGGCCATATCGATTTGCCGGAAGACATGCCCGTGACCGTCAAGCGCAACGTCGTGACGGTCGATTTCCACAAGGTCCTGACGGAATCGCAGCTCGGTCAGACGACGTTTGAAGGCCATCCGCTTCTTGACATGGTCGAGATCAAGAGCGCGACGCCGAAGGATGGCGGCGTGCTGTTCGAGACGGAGCTCCATGTCCCCGATGATGTGAAGGCCGCACTCCGCCGCATGGTGACGGAGAAGACAGAGTGAAGAAACGAGGGAGGTGCAGCTGATGAAGAAAGGGTGGATCGTGTGCGCCGCACTGCTGACGCTGGCATCATTTATGATGGCGCCGACGGCAGACGCACGGCACAAGGCGCCAGCAGGCCCTGACAAGATCATCTTCATCCCGCATGACAACCGTCCGATTTCGGACAAGCAGACGGCCGACGTCGTGCGGAAGCTCGGTTACGACGTCGTCGTGCCGCCGGATGACATCCTCGGCAACCGCGAGGATCTCGGCCATCCGGACGAGCTCTGGCAGTGGCTTGACGAGAACGCGAAGGACGCGAAGGCGGCTGTCATCTCGTCGGACTCGATGCTCTACGGCAGCCTCGTCGGCTCGCGCAAGCATGAGTACAGCGAGCAGGAAATCCTCGAGCGCGCCGAGCGTTTCACGGCGTTCCGCAAGGAGAACCCGAAACTGCCGCTCTATGTTTTCGGCTCCATCATGCGAACGCCGCGCACGGGCGAGGCGTCGGGGCATGAGGAACCGGGCTATTACCGCAATTATGGTGCCGACATCTTCCGCTACACGGTGCTGCGCGACAAGGCTGAAGTCGAGGGCCTGACGCGCCGCGAGCGCAAGGAATCGGAGTTCCTCGAGAAGTTGATTCCGAAGAAGAGCCTCGCGGATTGGATGGGGCGCCGCGCGAAGAATTTCAAGGCGAACGAGCATCTCATCGACCTCACGAAGAAGAACGACTTCAACTACTTCGTGCTCGGACGTGATGACAATGCGCCGTATTCGCAGACGCATCTCGAGAGCCGCCACCTTGCGGATTATGGCAAGGACCTCGGCAAGACGCGCTATCAGGCGATGGCTGGCATCGACGAGATCGGCATGCTGCTCCTGACGCGCGCCGTCAATGACATCGAGCGCGAAGTGCCGTTCGTCTATGTGCGCTACAACTGGGGACGCGGGCCGAACACGGTGCCGTCGTACTCGGACGAGCCCATCAAAGACTCGATTGCAGACGCCATCGCCGCGACAGGCGCAATGGCCGTGACCACGCCGGAGAAAGCCGACCTCGTGCTGACGGTCAACACGAACCCGAATGGCAAGACGTATGAAGCGAATGACCGCGCGAATGACGGCACGCCGCGCGAAGGCACGAAGTACTTCGCCGACATTGTCCAGGAATACGTCCAGAAGGGCTATCCTGTCGGCGTGGCCGACATCGCCTATGCGAATGGCTCGGACAATGCCGTCATGCAGGAGCTCAAGGACCGCGGCCTGCTGTTCAAGCTGCGCGCCTATGCGGGATGGAACACGGCGACGAACAGCACGGGCTTCGTGCTCGGTTCCGGCATGCTCGCCAAGCGCATGAAGGACACGGCCGTCGACGACCTGCTCCTGACGCGCTACCTCGATGACTGGGGCTATCAGGCGAACGTGCGCGGCACGGTCGCGCGCCAGCTCACATGGCTTCGTGGCGACGGCGTCTATGGCAGCCTCGATACGAAGCGTGAAGCCGTCGAGACGCGCACGTCGCGCTTCATGACGCGCTTCGCGGAGGAGAACCTGCCGCCGCTCCCGGCGCTTGCAAGCCTCCATGTGACGTTCCCGTGGAACCGCATGTTCGAATCGGACATCCTGCTCGATACGGAGCGTTGAAAACTGGATACATGATGAAAGACGGGCAGCCGCTGCATGCAATCGCAGCGGCTGCCCGTCTTTCATCTTCCCAATCTTATTTTGCTTGATGTGTTTTCCCTTTTCTATTTTATGCTTCTTCTTCCAGCGGTACCGTATAGACGTGGATGTCGTTTTCGTGGAGGAGCTGGATGAAGCGGTCGTCGATGTTCTCGTCTGTGTAGAGCGTCTGGACTTCCGAGAGCGGGAAGGCGACGACGACGCCGGTCTCTTCGAACGTCGAGGATTCTGTCAGCACGATGACTTGCGTTGCCTGTTCGGCGAGCGCATGGATGGTCTCGGCGCGCATGAGGTTGTCGGACATGAAGCCGCTCTCCGTGAAGCCGTCGGCACTCACGAAAATCTTGTCGACGCGGAAGTCGGAAGCGCATTTCTTCACCATCGGCCCGACCAGCACCTGCGATTCGTTCTGGTATTCTCCTCCGAGGAGGAGGACATGCGCGTTTGGCTGCTTGTGGATGAAGGTCGCGAGAAAGGCGGAGTTCGTGATGATGGTCACGTCCCTGCGGTTCGTCGCGAGCTCTTCGGCGAGCAGCGTGCAGCAGGCGCCCGAATCAATCAGGACGGTTTCGCCGTTGTGGACGGTCTCAGCCGCCCGCAGAGCGATGCGGTGCTTTCGCTCGTAATTAAATGACAGCTGGTTTGCAATATCATCGCTCGTGATCATGACCGCATAGCCGTGTTCCCTCCGGAGCAGCCCCTTCTGCTCGAGGATGGTGAGGTCTTTGCGGATGGTCACTTCTGATACGCCGAGCTCCCTTGCCAGCGCGGCGACCGAGATGCGTTTCTCCCGGTTGACGAGGTTCAGTAGTTTCGTGTGTCGCATATGCATGATACATTCACCCTTTCCTGCACATACTATGCTCATTATAGCAGAAAAGAGCAACAATGAACAAGAAAAGAGATTCATCATTGATGAATCTCTTTTCAAGGTCTGTTGTTATGGATTTATCGCATTTTCGGCAAATCATGATGGGACTTTCGTTGGGAAAGTTCACATCATAGTAGGTCAGGCGTTCGCTTTCTGGAACTTCTGCATGAAATCTGCGAGCTTCTCGACACCTTCGTACGTCATGGCATTGTAGATGGAAGCGCGCATGCCGCCGACGCTGCGGTGGCCCTTGACGCCGCCGAGGCCCTCGGCGAGTGCTTCGGCGACGAACTTCTTCTCGAGTTCCTCGCTCGGCAGGCGGAACGTGACGTTCATGAACGAGCGGCTCGCCGGCTCTGCATGGCCGCGGTAGTAGCCGTTCGAAGCGTCGATGACGCCATAGAGCAGGTCGGCCTTCTTCTTGTTGCGCTTCGCCATCTCCGGCAGGCCGCCCTGTTCGAGAATCCAGTGCGCGACTTTGCCGACCATGTAGATGTTGAAGGCTGGCGGCGTGTTGTAGAGCGAATCCTTCTTGAGGAACGTCGCATACTTGAACATCGTCGGCAGTTCCTCGGGGCTCTTCTCGAGGAACGACTTCTTGGCGACGACGAGCGTCACGCCAGCCGGACCGAGGTTCTTCTGGACACCGGCATAGATGAAGTCGAATTTGCTGAAGTCAATCGGGCGCGAGAGCATGTCGCTCGACATGTCGGCGAAGAGCGGCACGCCCTTCGTGTCGGGAATGTAGTGGTACTCCGTGCCGTAAATCGTGTTGTTGTAGCAGAGATGGACATAGGCAGCATTTTCGGGAATCTTGAGCTCGTCCTGCTGCGGGATGTGCTTGTAGCCGCCGTCCTTGCTCGAAGCCGCGATGACGCCGATGTCGAGGTGCTCGGCTTCTTTATAGGCTTTTTCTGCGAAGCTGCCGGAGAGGACGTAGGCGCCCGGATGTTCCTTCGACGCGAAGTTCAGGGGCAGCAGGGCGAACTGCGTGCTTGCGCCGCCCGTCATGAACAGGACTTCATAGTCATCGCCGAGGCCCATGAGCTTCTTGATGTCAGCTTTCGCCTCGTCCTGCATCGCTGCATATTCCTTCGCACGGTGGCTGATTTCGAGAATCGATTCGCCGCTTCCGCGGAAGTTCAGGAACTCCGCCTGTGCCTCTTTGAGCACGGGCAGCGGCAGCGTCGCCGGGCCAGGGTTGAAGTTGTAGATGCGATTTGCTTCCAAAGGAAAAACCTCCCCACAGTTTCGAAACGTCTTCGTTTCCAGTTGTCAGTTTGTTATATTCTAGCGCGAAAAAATCAGAAAAGCAAGCACGAAAAGAAAAACATGTTTTTTTCTCGCGCACACTTGACGAGGCTGAGAGGATGAACTATAATGAGCTCGTACGTATGAAGAATTACGTATGAAGAATACAAAGAACGCGATGAAGAGGAAGCGGCAGAAGGCGCCCCATAGAGAGCTGGCGGTTGGTGAAAGCCAGAGGCAAATCCTGTCGTTCCGCCCCGGAGCGGCTGGTGACGAGCCAGACGGGCGTGCCCGATAGCGCACAGATGAGTTGCAGTTTGCAAGAACTGGGTGGCACCGTGAAGCAGGAAGCTTCGCCCCAAGATTTGGGGCGGGGCTTTTTTTAGAATCCGGCGCACTGCCTGCCATGTCAAGAAGGAGAGATGGACACAATGAAGGTTTTAGCTGCGGATGGTATTTCCCCGAAGGGCATCGAGCTCCTGCAGAAAGAGTTCGAAGTCGTCGTCAAGGACAAGCTGCCGAAGGAAGAACTCCTCGAAATCATCCCGGAGTTCGATGCAATCATGGTGCGCTCCGCTTCGAAGATTACGAAGGAAGTCATCGACCGCGCCACGAACCTCAAAATCATCGGCCGCGCGGGCGTCGGCGTTGACAACATCGACATCCCGGCCGCGACGGCGCGCGGCATCATCGTCATCAACTCTCCGGGCGGCAACACGATTGCGGCGACGGAGCACACGATGGCCATGATGCTCGCGATGTCTCGCAACATCCCGATTGCGAACGAAACGATGCAGAAGGGCGAATGGAACCGCAAGAAATACGTCGGTGTCGAGCTCCGCGGCAAGACGCTCGGTGTCGTCGGTATGGGCCGCATCGGCTCGGGCGTTGCAAAGCGTGCGCTCGCGTTCGAGATGAACGTCATCGCTTACGACCCGTACATCAATGAAGAGCGCGCCAAGGCGCTCGGCGTCAAGGTCGTCACGTTCGACGAGCTCATCGAGCAGTCGGACTTCATCACCGTCCACATGCCGCTCACGCCGGACACGAAGGGCATGATCGGCATGGAGCAGATGAAGAAGATGAAGAAAGGCGTGCGCCTCGTGAACTGCGCGCGCGGCGGCATCATCGTCGAGGAGGACCTTGCCGAGGCCGTGAAGCAGGGACTTGTCGCGGGCGCTGCCATCGACGTCTACACGAGCGAGCCGGTCACGAAAGACCATCCGCTCGTCGGCGTGCCGGGCATCGTGCTGACGCCGCATCTTGGTGCATCGACCGTCGAGGCGCAGATCGGCGTCTCGCTCGACGTTTCGAAAGGCATCATCGCCGCGCTCCACGGCGAGCCGGTCGCGACGGCCGTCAACATGGCGCCGGTCTCGCCGGAAGTCATGAAGGTCATCTCGCCGTATCTGGCGCTGACCGAGCGCCTCGGCTGCACGGTCACGGGCCTCGCGGATGGTCCGATTGAGAGCGTCGAAGTCAAGTACGAGGGCGAGATTACGGACGTCAACACGACGCTCTTGACGACGGCAGCCATCAAGGGCATCCTGAGCCCCGTCATGGAAGGCGAAGTCAACTACGTCAATGCGCCTGGCCTCGCGAAAGAGCGTGGCATCAAGGTCTCCGAGAAGAAGGAGAAGGATGCAGGCAGCTTCCAGAACCTCATCACCGTCACGGTCCAGGCGGGCGGCAAGGAAGTCGAGGCCGCAGGCACGCTGTTCGGCGACGATGCCCGCATCGTCACAATCAACGGCTTCCGCGTCGATGTCGATCCGCACAAGCGCATCCTCGTCATGCCGCACATCAACCGTCCGGGCGTCATCGGCACGATTGGCTCCATCATGGGCAACGCCCACATCAACATCGGCGGCATGCAGGTCGGCGGCACGAAGGACCAGGAGACGAACCTCATGGTCCTGACCATCGACGATGACATCCCCGAGAACGTCGTGGAGACCATCAAGTCCCTCGACGGCATCTTCGATGCCAAGCTCGTCAACTTCTACGCTATTTAATTAAAAAGCCCCCCTCATTGAGGGGGACGGGCCGCGTGAGCGGCGGGGGGAGTAGTAGGATACTGAAGCCAAACAAAAATGCGGCCATTCCTAAGGCAATATGCTATGGAATGGCCGCATTTTTTGTCAGGCTATCGCACCTGACTACTCCCCCAGTCAGCTTCGCTGACAGCCCCCTCTAGAGGGGGCCTGACGAGAGATTAGTCTTCAATCGCCGTCTCGAGCGCAATCTTGATCATATCGTTGAAGCTCGTCTGGCGTTCGTCTGCCGAGCAGGCTTCGCCCGTCAGCAGATGGTCGCTGACCGTGAAGAGCGCGAGTGCCTGAACGTGGGCACCGGCCGCGAGCGTGTAGAGCGCGGCTGCTTCCATCTCGACGCCGAGGATGCCGTACTGGCGGAGCTTGTCGTTGTCGATTTCGTCATCGTAGAAGCGGTCGACAGAGATGATGTTGCCGACCGTGGCACGGAGGCCGAGCTTCTTCGTGTTGGCGACGGCTTTCGAGAGCAGGTCGAAGTCTGCAATCGGAGCGAAGTTGATGCTGCCGCCGAAGATGTTGCGGATGATGGACGAATCCGTCGTGGCCGCCTGCGCGATCAGCACATCGCGCAGATGCACGTCGGGATGCATGCCGCCGCAGGTGCCGACGCGGAACAGCTTCTTGCAGCCGTACTCGTGGATGAGCTCGTGGACGTAGATCGAGATGGACGGGATGCCCATGCCCGTGCCCTGCACGGAGACAGGGACGCCTTTGTACGTGCCCGTGTAGCCGAGGATATTGCGGACATGCGTGTACTCCTTGGCGCCGTCGAGGAAGTTCTCAGCGATGTACTTGGCGCGCAGCGGGTCGCCTGGCAGCAGGATGCGTTCGGCGATCTGGCCTTTTTCAGCAGCGATATGCGGGGTGCTCATGAAATGACTCCTTCTTTCTGAAACACTGGATGACGGAATTGTTCTTATTATATCTCTATTATACGCGAAAAAATGCGCGCAGAAAAGGTCACTTGTCCGAAAATTGTAACGACCTTGACAGAGTGCGACGAAAGTGCTAGAATAAATTCCGTTAATATAAGTAGTCAAGACAATCGCGGCTGCCGAATGGCAGATGAGGAAAGTCCGGGCTCCGCAGGGCAGTGTGCTGGATAACGTCCAGCGGGGGTGACCCTAGGGAAAGTGCCATAGAGAAGGAGACCGCCTGGCATGCCAGGCAAGGGTGGAAAGGTGCGGCAAGAGCGCACCAGCAGGCAGGTGACTGTCTGGCTTGGCAAACCCCACACGGAGCAAGACCAAATAGGGAAGGGTTGAGGTTGCCCGCCGACCTTCCGGGTTGCGTCGCTTGAGACGTGCGGCAACGTACGTTCTAGATAAATGATTGTCACCGCGCAAGCGGAACAGAACTCGGCTTATTGACTGCTTGTATTTGACACGGAAAAGACAAGGCTGTCATAGAGGCAGCCTTGATTTTATGTCAGGCCGTTTTCTGGAAAAGAAATGAAAGCGGGGAATTCATCAACAATTGACGAAAGGATAGAATACCACAGCAATCCTGCTGTAGTAGATATGGGTTTTATATAAGGAAGCCGAATCCAGCCCAGGAGCGGGGGAACCAAATGATTTTGGGGTGAACGCTTTCACCGGGGTGCCGAAACACAACGGTGAGAGCGCGGGTGGTCTTCTCTACCCGAACCCGGCAGCTAACCTCGTAGGCGAATAGAGAGAGGAGTGGCTTTTTGAGTAAAGCACTGCGCATGTTTGCGCTCACCACGATCCTGCTGTGCTGGTTCACTGCCATCTGCGGGGCTTCGGCCTTCCGTGTCGGTGACCAGGGCAGCGATGTAGCGGAGATCCAAGGGCAATTGGCCAGTCTCGGCTACGATGTCGCGGCCGATGGGGATTTCGGTCCTGCTACGGCTGAGGCGGTAAAAGCATTCCAGGTCACGAGAGGTCTCGATGCAGACGGTCTCGTCGGTCCCTCCACGTACACGGCTCTCCTCGGGAAGGCCATGCCGGAGGTCAGCCGCGGGACGAGCAGCATCGGACGTCGCGTCGTCGCGGACTCGATGCAGTATCTCGGCGTCCCCTACGTCTTTGGCGGGACGACGCCGAGCGGCTTCGATTGCTCCGGCTACGTGCGCTATGTCTTCGCGAATGCGGGCATCTACCTGCCGCGCACGGCGGACGCACAGTATGAGTGCGGATACGCTGTTTCGACGTCAGAGCTCGTGCCTGGCGACCTCGTCTTCTTCTCGACGTATGAAGCGGGTCCGTCTCACGTCGGCATCTATCTCGGAGATGGCAATTTCATCAATGCCGCTTCGAGCAGCGGCGTCTCCATCGCGTCCCTGTACAGCTCCTATTGGGGCTCGTGCTACATCGGCGCACGTCGTGTCATGTAAAAAAGAAAACTTCTACTGCATTTTGGGGAGGCCTTCGGCCTCCCCTCTTTTTAGTTCGTAAACAGCTCATCCCAGAATGCGTACGAGATCATCAGGAAGATCAGTACGACCATGAAAACGTCTCCCATCGTATCAGCTCCTTTCGATTTCCTTCTATCTTATTGTAGCGGCCAGCGGAATATCGCGCAAGACACGAAAACGAAAAAGAAAATCCTGTGCTTGGGAGGATTTTCTCGTTATGTCGCGAATAAGACAATTATAGTAAAGAATTTTCTGCATGGGAGTGATCGAAATGGCAACAGCCAGTATCAAGAACATGATGTTTTATGGGTTTCACGGCTACTATGAGTACGAGCGTGAGCAGGGACAGAAATTCTATCTCGATGTGACAGTCGATACGAAGGACGATACGGTCTGCAATACGGACGACATCAAAGATGGTGTCGATGTCGCTGCCGTCTATGACATCGTGAAGGATGTGACGGAGAACAAGCGCTTCACGACGCTCTCGGCGCTCTGCGCCCACATCGGCGATAAGCTGCTGAAGAAGTATCCGCACTATGCAACGGTGACGACGACCGTCCGCAAGCCGAACGTGCCGATTTCTGGTTCGCTCGACTATGTCGAGGTCTCGGTCACGCGCCACGCTTAAATCAGCCCCTGTCCAACAAAACAACCAGCACGGAAAGACTTCCGCGGGTGCGATAAAACCTGCGGAAGTTTTCTCGTTTTTAAAGAAAGGGTTGCAGAGTTACGTTCTTTTCTGTATAGTAGGTAACTGTTATAGTGTTATATTGACCATACCAGAAATTCGGAAGCATCATAAGCATCGGAAGGGAGTGGTTGCGGATGGAAGAAGAGGAACGCCAGGCGGAGCATCTGGCTCTTGCGGCGCTCTTGCGCGTGAACGGCATCGGCAGCGCGGCAGCGGGGAAGCTCCGCGCAGTCTTCGGCTCGGCACGCGCAGCGCTTCATGCGCCAGCGGATGCCCTCGCGCAGCACGGCCTGCCGCCGAAGCTCGTACGCGATGTGCAGAAGGCGCAGAAAGGCGCGGAAGCATACGAAGCGCAGATTTTGGAAACGTGCGAGCGCGGCAGCATCCGCATGACGGCGCTCGGCGATGACGATTATCCGCCGGTTCTCGCGGAAATCTTCAGCCCTCCGGCGTTGCTCTACTATCGTGGCACGCTCATCCCCGATGCACAGTGCCTCGCGATGGTCGGCTCGCGCCGCTTCAGCCGCTATGGCGAGGGTGTTGCGAAGTCGTTTGCCGAAACGCTGGCACGTGCCGGTTTCACGGTCGTGAGCGGCGCAGCGCGCGGCATCGACAGCGCCTCGCACAGAGGCGCGCTCGCGTCTGGCCGCACGGTTGCCGTGCTCGGCTGCGGCGTTGACATCGCCTATCCGCCCGAGAACCGCCGCCTGCTCGCGGAGATTGCGGAATCTGGCGCCGTGCTTTCGGAGTACGCGCCCGGCACGCCGCCGCTGCCAGCGTTCTTTCCCGCGCGCAACCGCATCATCAGCGGCCTCTCACGCGGCGTCATCGTCATCGAAGCCGCGGAAAAGAGCGGTTCACTGATTACGGCGGGCATGGCCGTGCAGGAAGGGCGCGACGTCTTCGCCGTGCCTGGCAGCATCTACTCGCCGACGAGCATGGGATGCCACCGGCTGATCCAGCAGGGGGCGAAACTCGTGACGAGTGCGGCGGACGTGCTCGAGGAATATGGCGTCGATCCGCCGAAGAAGCCGAAACAGAAAGCACCAGCCATGAGCAAGGAAGAGCGCGCGGTGTATCAGATTCTTTCCTATGAACATCCGCTCACAATCGACGAAATCATCGTGAGCCTGGATGGCGGCGACGCCGCGAGCCTCTCGTTCGTGCTCCTGCAGATGGAGCTCAAGGGCCTCGTCGAGGAAAATGATACGCACGGATACATGCGCGCGAAAAGGGAGTGATGACGTGCCTGCTACAGCAGAAAAGATAGAAGAAACCGAAAAAGAAACCGCCACCGTCAAGAAAGTTGCAAAAAAGCCCGCGAAAAAGGCGACGAAGAAACGGGCGGCGACGAAGAAGACGCTCGTCGTCGTCGAGTCGCCAGCCAAGGCCAAGACCATCGAGAAATACCTCGGCCGCAAGTACATGGTGCGCGCCTCGATGGGCCACCTGCGCGACCTGCCGAAGAGCCAGTTCGGCATCGACGTTGACAACAACTTTGCGCCGAAATA
>ONJV01000311.1 GCA_900318215.1 uncultured Veillonellaceae bacterium | reverse complement strand
ATCGTGTGGATCTGGCTTGTCATGGCGTTTCTCCCCTTTCCCATTTTCCCATTTCCTATTTCAAAAAAAGGCGCTGCACTCTGGCAGCGCCTTTTCATCGTTCTTGTGATGTTATGCCGAGACTTCCTGCTTTGCCTTCGGCTTCTTGTCAATCGTGACGACCGGCGTCTTGTGTTTCTCGACGACGTCTTTCGTCACGCGGCAGGCCGATGCGCCTTCGACGGAAGGCACGTCATACATGACGTCGCGCATGATGCCCTCGATGATCGAGCGCAGGCCGCGCGCGCCGGTCTTGCGCTTGAGCGCTTCCTGCGCGATGAGGCGCAGGGCGTCATCATCAAATGTGAGCTTGACGCCATCCATCTCGAGCAGTTTCGCATACTGCTTGACGAGCGCGTTGCGCGGCTTCGTCAGGATGTCGACGAGCGCGTCCTCGCCGAGCGCATCGAGCGTCACGACGACGGGCAGGCGGCCGATGAACTCCGGAATCAGACCATTTTTGAGCAGGTCTTCCGGCAGCACATGGCGCAGGACTTCGCCGATGTTGCGCTCCTTGTGCGACGAGATGTTCGCACCGAAACCGAGCTGCTTCTCGCCGAGGCGCGACTCGATGACTTTTTCAATGCCATCGAACGCGCCGCCGCAGATGAACAGGATGTTCGTCGTATCGATGGAGATAAGCTCCTGATGCGGGTGCTTGCGGCCGCCCTGCGGAGGCACGGAAGCGCGCGTGCCCTCGAGAATCTTGAGGAGTGCCTGCTGGACGCCTTCGCCCGAGACATCGCGCGTGATGGACGGATTCTCCGACTTGCGGGAAATCTTGTCAATCTCGTCGATGTAGATGATGCCGCGCTCCGCCTTATCGACGTCGTAGTCGGCAGCCTGGATGAGCTTCAGCAGGATGTTTTCAACATCTTCGCCGACATAGCCGGCCTCCGTCAGCGACGTCGCGTCCGCGATGGCGAACGGCACGTTGAGGATGCGCGCAAGCGACTGCGCGAGCAGCGTCTTGCCGCTGCCCGTTGGGCCGATCATGAGGATGTTCGACTTCTGGAGCTCGACATCGTCATTCTTGTTCGGCTGCGCAGAATTGATACGCTTGTAATGGTTGTAAACCGCGACGGCCAGCGTCTTCTTCGCTTCATCCTGACCGATGACGTACTGGTCGAGGATGGCGCGGATGTCCTTCGGCTTTGGAACATCTTTGAGTTCCACCTCGACATCCTCGCTGAACTCCTCTTCGATGATCTCATTGCAAAGTTCGATGCATTCATCGCAGATGTAGACGCCGGGACCGGCCACGAGCTTGCGCACCTGGTCCTGCGTCTTGCCACAGAACGAGCATTTGAGCTGTCCTTTTTCTTCGCCGAACTTCAACATTGGACGTCACCTCTCAGTCCTCGGCCTTCGCTTTCGAATTCGAAGCCTTCGTGGTTTTTGCCGTCTTTTCGGTCTTCTCTGGCTTGTCCGCCTTGTCCTTCTTGCGCGTGATGACTTCGTCAATCAGGCCATAGGCTTTCGCCTCGTCGGCCGTCATGAAGTTGTCGCGCTCCGTGTCCTCGACGATCTTCTCGATCTTCTGGCCCGTCGTGTCCGCGAGGATCTCGTTGATAACTTCGCGGATGCGCAGGATCTCTTTTGCCTGGATCTGGATGTCCGTCGACTGGCCCTGTGCGCCGCCGAGCGGCTGATGGATCATGATGCGCGACATCGGCAGTGCAAACTGCATCGTGTCGTAAATGGCAAGACCTGCCGTCACGACGCCGCCGGGGCTGTTGATGTAGAGATAAATATCCTTGTCGGGGTCTTCCGATTCGAGGAAGAGCAGCTGCGCCACGACCGTATTCGCGACACCGTCGTCAATCGGGCCGCCGAGGAAAATGATGCGGTCTTTGAGCAGGCGCGAATAGATGTCGTACGCGCGTTCGCCGCGGTTCGACGTCTCGACGACCATTGGTACATAACTCATAAATGTCCCCCCTGAGGGAATCACTCAGCGAGATTGTCGAAGATGAACTGCATCGTCTTGTTGCGCAGGACGGTCGCAGCGAGATCGTTGAGTCTTCCCTGTTCCATGATGATTTTCTTGACCTGCTTCGGCGTTGCGCCATAGGCGGCTGCCATCAGGCTGACTTCCTGGTCGAGGTCCTTGCCTTCGACTTTGATGTTTTCTGCTTTGGCGACTTCTTCAAGCATGAGGCCTGTGCGGACGTTCTTCTCGGCCGTCTCGCGGTACGTCTCGCGGAGCTTCGCGATGTCCGTGCCAGCGAACTGCAGGTACTGCTCGAGCTTCATGCCCTGCTGTGCGAGGCGCATCTCCATCTCGCGGATCATGCGCGTGACTTCGTTGTCAATCATGATGGGCGGCACATCGACCGTCGTGTTGTTCGTCGCCGTCTCGAGTGCCTTTTCCTTCTGTGCGTCATCGGCCTTGCGCTCCTCGTTCTTCTCGAGGTTCTTGCGCAGGTCTTCCTTGAGCTCGTCGAGCGTCTGGAACTTGCTCGAAGCCTTAGCGAACTCGTCATTGATCTCCGGCAGCTCTTTGTGCTTGATGCTGCGGATCGTGCACTTGAAGACGGCCGGTTTGCCAGCGAGGTCTTTTGCATGGTACTCTTCCGGGAACGTCACGTTGACTTCCTTCTCCTCGCCGACTTTTGCGCCGACGAGCTGATCCTCGAAGCCCGGGATGAAGCTCCCAGAGCCAATCTGCAGCGGGTAGTCCTTGCCTTCGCCGCCCTCGAAAGCCTCGCCATCGACGAAGCCCTTGAAATCGAGCGTCGTGAAGTCGCCGTTCTCAACCGCTGCGCCTTCCGGAGCCTCGACCATCTTTGCCTGATGATCTGCCATGTGCTCGAGCTGCTTCTGGACGTCTTCATCCGTCACATTGACGGCATCTTTTTCAATCTTGAGGCCCTTGTAGTCGCCGAGCTTGACTTCCGGACGCGGCACGACCGTGGCCTTGAAGACGACGTCTTTGCCATCTTCGAGCGTCTGGATGTCGATTTCCGGACGAGCGACGATGTTTTCGATTTTCTGCTCTTCCATAGCATCGGAAAGAGCCTTCGGTGCGAGGAGGTCGAAAGCTTCCTGAAGGACGGAATCCTTGCCGACGTGGCGCTCGACGATGGCGCGCGGTGCCTTACCCTTGCGGAAGCCCGGGATGCTGACCTGGTTTGCCAGGCGCTTGCAGGCGCGTTCCTCGGCCTTGTCGAGCTCAGCTGCGACGACTTCGATGGTCAGGACGACCTGCTGGTTCTCTATTTTTTCTGCTGAAACTTTCATTGTCTGAAAAGACCTCCTGTAGATTTCTTCATACTAGATATGGGGAAAATACCCATACAAAGCACATCATATCACAAATGGCAAGGAAACACAAGAAAAAGCGCCACTCTGCGCGGAAAATGCGCTCAGAGCAGGTCCTTCATGCGCGTGAGCGGTTCCGTGAGATCCATATGGCCGCTCAAAGATTCAACGGACTTGCCATCAATCAAAATGCGGATTCTCTTGACCTCGGGGAATTCCGTCAGCGTATTGACGATGGAGCCGACGAGCATCTCCTCGCCTGTCGAGCCGCCGACGAAGTCTTTCTGGAGCTCCTTGCTGAAGCTGACGCTTGCCACGCCGTTTTCGACTTTGACGGACTGGAGCTGCGCCTTCTTTGGGAAGATGTTCGTCTGCCCTTTCTCCGTCGTGCCCGCGAGCAGCGATTCCATGGCTGCCGCGTACTTGTCGTTCTTGCTGTCCGTCTTGACCTTGCGCGAGTTCGCGATGAGCTTTGTGCCGTCCGCGTTCGGGAAATAAACC
>ONJV01000002.1 GCA_900318215.1 uncultured Veillonellaceae bacterium | reverse complement strand
AAATCCTTTTTTGCAGGAAGTAACACACACGCCTGGCTCCCTCCCAGAGGGAGCTGTCGGCGAAGCCGACTGAGGGAGTGTCGAAGGTAGGGCACGAACAATTCGCACGATTTTATGGTCGAAGGAAGAATATGGACATTTTCCCTTCGACTGCACAATCGATAGTCAATTCACTCCCTACCTCCGACACTCCCACCACCGCTTCGCGGTCCCCCTCCCTCTGTGAGGGAGGCTAAAGTACGAGCGTTTGCTGCGTCATCCGCCGAGGTATGCTTTCCGGACGTCTTCGCTGGCAGCGAGTTTCTTGGCGTCGCCGGAAAGCGTGATGCGGCCGGTTTCGAGGACGTAGGCGCGGTTGGCGATGGAGAGGGCCATGTTTGCGTTCTGCTCGACGAGCAGGACGGTCGTGCCGCTCTTGTTGATGTCTTCGATGATGGAGAAGATTTCTTTGATGAGCAGCGGCGCGAGGCCCATCGAGGGCTCGTCGAGGAGCAGGAGCTTCGGCCGGCTCATGAGGGCGCGGCCCATGGCGAGCATCTGCTGCTCGCCACCGGAGAGCGTTCCTGCGACCTGGTCCTGGCGCTCTTCGAGGCGCGGGAAGAGCTCGAAGACGCGCTTCTTGTCGGCCGCGATGCCGTCCTTGTCCTTGCGGATGAACGCGCCGAGGTCGAGGTTTTCCATGACGGTCATTTCGGTGAAGATGCGGCGGCCTTCCGGCACCTGCGAGATGCCGAGACCAACGATCTTGTGCGCGGGCGTGCCCGCGATGTCCTGCCCCTGGAACGTGATGGAGCCCGTCTTCGGCTTCAGAAGGCCCGAAATCGTGCGGAGCGTCGTGGATTTGCCCGCGCCGTTCGCGCCGATGAGCGTGACGATCTCGCCCTGGTTGACGGTCAGGGAGATGCCTTTGATGGCGTGGATGGCGCCGTAGTAGACGTTGATGTCGTCAATTTTCAGCATTGGTTCTGCCATTTTGTTACTCCCCTCCCAGGTACGCGCGGATGACTTCCGGATCCTGCTTGATTTCATCCGGCGTGCCCTCGGCAATCGTGCTGCCGTACTCGAGCACGTAGATGCGCTCGCAGATGCCCATGACGAGCGCCATGTCGTGCTCGATCAGCAGGATGGTCAGGCCGAATTCCTTGCGAATCCATTCGATCATGTCCATGAGCTCTTTCGTTTCCTGCGGGTTCATGCCGGCCGCTGGCTCGTCCAAGAGCAGCAGCTTCGGCTTCGTCGCGAGCGCGCGGGCGATTTCGAGGCGGCGCTGCGCGCCATACGGCAGGTTCTTCGCCTGCTCGTCAGCATGTTCTTCGAGGTGGAAGATTTTGAGGAGCTTCTTCGATTCCTCTTCGATGCGCTCTTCCTCGCCGAAATAGCGGCCGAGGCGCAGCACGGATTCCAATAAACCATATTTGACATGGCTGTGGAACGCAATCTTGACGTTGTCGAGCACGGAGAGCTCCGCGAACAGGCGGATGTTCTGGAACGTGCGCGCGATGCCTTTCTGCGTGATCTGGTACGGCTTGAGGCCCAAGAGGCTTTCGCCCGCGAACGTGATCGTGCCCGTCGTCGGCTGGTAGACGCCTGTGAAAAGGTTGAACGCCGTCGTCTTGCCCGCGCCGTTCGGCCCGATGAGGCCGACGAGTTCGCCCGGATTGATATACAAATTAAAATCTGAAACGGCTTTGAGGCCGCCGAAAACCTCTGAGACGTTTTCGCATTTCAATAATGGTTCAGGCATCGCTGCGGCCTCCTTTCTTCAGAATCTTGCGGAACGGGCCGTAGTCCGTGATTTCCATGTAACCGAAGAGGCCCTGCGGACGGTAGAACATCAGGAGGATCAGCGCGAGGGCGTAGATGATCATGCGGAACTCCGGCCAGCTCGCGAGCGCGGCGGAAATGAACGTGACGACGAATGCACCGGCAATCGAGCCCGTGATGGAGCCGAGGCCGCCGAGGACGACCATGATGAGGTAGTTGAACGACTGCATGAACGTGAACGAGTTCGGGCTGATGAGGTAGAAGCTGTGCGCGAACAAGCCGCCCGCGACGCCAGCGAAGGCCGCGCCAATCGTAAATGCCATGACCTTGTACTTCGTCGTATTGACGCCCATCGACTCAGCAGCGACCTCGTTCTCGCGGATGGCGAGGCAGGCGCGGCCGCCGTCAGAGTTCACGAAGTTCTTGATGAAGAACAGCGCGAACAGCATGATGAAGAAAACCCAGGCGAACGTCGTGTTGTGCGGAATGCCCTTGAAGCCCGCCGCGCCGCCGACGTAGTCGATATTCATGATGCAGATGCGGATGATCTCGCTCATGCCGATCGTCGCGATGGCGAGGTAGTCGCCGCGCAGGCGCAGCGTCGGGATGCCGACGAGGAAGCCGAGGAAGCCCGCGCCCGCCGCGCCCGCAATCAAAGCGAGTGCGAACGGTACATGGAAGAACGTCGTCAGTACGACGCTGATGTAGGCACCGGCCGCCATGAAGCCCGCATGGCCGAGCGAGAACTGGCCCGTGTAGCCATTGATGAGGTTCAGGCTCACTGCCATGATGACGTTGATGCCGATGATGATGACATTGAGCTGCCAGAACGAGCTCATGATGCGCTCGGTGATCAGCACCTGCAACACCGCGAAAATCACGATGCCGATGCCGAGCATGACGAGGTCATTTCTACGCAAGAATTTCATGCTGCCACCCCCTTACACCTTTTCCTTGACGTCCTTGCCGAAGATGCCGGCCGGACGCACGAGGAGCACGAGAATCAGGATGGCGAAAGCTGCCGCATCGCGGAACGT
The DNA here is from genome assembly GCA_900318215.1 of uncultured Veillonellaceae bacterium. GTDB lineage: Bacteria > Bacillota > Negativicutes > Selenomonadales > Selenomonadaceae > Selenomonas_C. Next base: position 26,587 of record ONJV01000002.1, on the reverse strand, counting down.
CGAGGAAATGAAGCCCGAGACAAGCGCCTCGACGATGCCGAGAATCAGGCCGCCGACAACAGCGCCCGGCAGGATGCCGATGCCGCCGAGGACGGCTGCGACGAAGGCTTTCATGCCCGGCATGATGCCCATGAGCGGGTCGATGGAGTTGTAGTAGACGCCGACGAGCACGCCTGCGACGGCCGCGAGCGCCGAGCCGATGCCGAACGTGTAGCTGATGATACGGTCGGAATCGACGCCCATGAGCTGCGCCGTCTCGACGTCGAACGACGCCGCGCGCATGGCCTTGCCCGTCTTCGTCTTCTGGACGATGTACGTCAGGACAATCATCAGCACGGCCGTGATGCCGAGAATCAGCATCTGCTGGCCGTTGATGACGATGCCGCCGATGGAGACCGCGACGTCGCCGAACATCGCCGGGAACGTGCGCGGCGTCGGCGAGACGAAGTACATGCTCGTGTACTCGAGGAAGAACGACACGCCGATGGCCGTGATCAGCACCGAAATGCGCGGCGCATGGCGAAGCGGCTTGTAGGCGAGTTTCTCGATGACCATGCCGAGGCAGCCCGTCACGACGAACGAAATCAGGAGCGACGGCACGATGGAGAGATGTGCCTGCGTAATGGCGAAGAAACCGATGTATGCGCCCACCATGTAAATATCGCCGTGGGCGAAGTTGATGAGCTTGATGATGCCGTAGATCATCGTATAGCCAAGCGCGATCAGGGCGTAGATGCTCCCGAGCGATATGCCATTGATGAGCTGCTGCAAGACCTGCTGCAAAACTTCCATAATAGAACCTCATTTCATCAAAAGAAGGGAAAGCAGCAAAGGATGCCTCGCTGCCTTCCCCTCACAAAATGCTTCTAAACTTATTCCGGCATGATCTTCGCGACCATGACACGGTCGCCGCCCTTGTTCTCAAGGATGACGGCTGGCTTGATCGGGTTGTGATCCTTGTCGATCGTGATCGTGCCCGTGCCGACCTTCAGGTCTTTCGTCTCTTCGAGAGCCTGGCGGATCTTCTCCGGATCGTCGCTGCCTGCACGCTTGATCGCGTCGATCAGCATCTTGCCGGCATCATAGCCGAGCGCGGCAAAGACGTTCGGTGCATGGCCGTACTCCTTGTTGAACGCATCGATGAAGTCCTTGACGGAATCGTCCTTGTCAGAGAAATGCGTGCTGAAGTACGTGTTGTTCAGCGCATCGGCGCCAGCGATGTCCGCAACTTTCGGATCATCCCAGCCGTCCGTGCCGAGAATCGGGCACGTGATGCCGAGCTCGCGCGCCTGCTTGACGATCTTGCCGACTTCTTCATAATAAGCCGGAACGAAGATGACGTCTGCATTCGCTGCCTTCAGCGTCGTCAGCGTTGCCTTGAAGTCCGTGTCCTTTGCAACGAAAGCCTGCTGGTCGAGCACCTTGCCGCCCGCGGCCTCGAACTTCTCCTTGAAGACCTTGCCGAGGCTCTTCGAATAGTCCGTGCTGTTGTCGACGTAGATGACTGCCGTCTTTGCTTTCAGCGTCTCCGTCGCGAACTTCGCCATGACGGAGCCCTGCTGCGGATCGATGAAGCAGGAGCGGAAGATGAACGGCTTGACCGCGCCATTTTCCACCGTGACGTCCGGGCTCGTCGCATCCGGCGCGATGACCGGAACCTTGTTGTCCGTCGCGACCTGCGACTCGGCGATGACGTTCGCCGTGACGGCCGGGCCGACGATGACCTTGACGCTGTCATCCGAGATGAGCTTCGTCGCGGCGTTGACGGCCTCGGATGCCTCGGACTTGTTGTCCGCCGAGATGAGGTTGATCTTCTTGCCATTGATGCCGCCCGCATCGTTGCACTCCTTGACGGCCAGCTTCAGGCCGTCCATCGAGGCGCTGCCGTAGTTCGCGACGTTGCCCGTCAGCTCGAAATTCGCGCCAATCTTGATCTCGTCGCTGCTCCCGGAACCGCTGCCGCCGCAGCCGGCGAAGACGCTGCCCATCAGGGCGACGCCGACGGCCGCTGCCATGAGCTTCAGGCTCTTGCTGCCAAACTTCATGAATACCCTTCCTTTCTCTGCCTCCTGCAAAGCACGGAGGATGCACGGCGGCGACTTGTGCGCTTCCCTGCCGCCGAATCACTTGATGCACCTATTATAAATTACGAGTTTACACACGTCAAGTGTTTTCCCCATGAATACACAGAATTTCAGTATTTTTGTTTCCTTTGCGAGGACACATCTCACATATTGCGGAATTTGTGGTAAAAATTCACTACAATCCGACGGTTTGTGTTCTTGTTTGATACAAATTCTTCCTGATTTTCTCCTGAAGATTGTAAGGCTCTTCCACGCTTTGTCTTTCCTAGAAAAACCTTGCGAAGCAAGCAGGAAAATCAGCATGCGTGTCGAATCAAAAGAATAGCGTATCTATGGGATACGCCCAGGCACGGAGGCACGAAAGGAAGCGATGCACGATGATCCTCCTTCTGACGGCGGGCATCATGGGCATCACCCTGTTCGTCCTCGCAAAAATCGCCAAGCGCCTCGGCCTGCGCATCAAGGGCAAAGCGCTCGCGCTCGCGGGCGTCCTCGCCTGCGCCATCGCCTGCGCGCTCCCGTTCGTCGCGCCGTTCCTCACGGAGGGCTACTACCTCAAGCTCGGCGCCCTCGCAGTCGCCGCCGCCCTGCTCGTCACCGGCTACAACGCCTATCTATGGAAGAAAGACGCCAAGGCCGCTGAAAGCGCAGACGAAACGGCAGAAGGCGAATCAAAAGACGCCCGAACGGCGGAAGAAACCCTCGCCGCCCGCACCCGGGCCGCCATCGGCCCCCAGCACTTCAAATGGGAGCCGCCCGACGAGCCGGAAGAAGAACCGGCAGAGCCGGAGCCCGAGCCAGCACCGAAGCCGGAGCCCGTGCAAAAGACGGAATCGGAACCCAAGCCAGAACCGGAGCCAGAGCAAAAACCAGAGCCCGAGGAAGTTCCAAAGAAAGCTCCTGACGAGGTCAAGGAAGCAAAACCAGAGAAGCCTCCCGAGAAAAAGAAAGTTCCTGTCCAAAAGGAAGAGCCAATCTTACAAGAGGAGCCCCCCTCCCAGAGGGGGGACGGGCCCGAAGGGCGGGGGGAGTCCCCTGTGGAACCTGCCAAAAAGCAGGAAGAAACTTCCGCGGGTGCGACTACGAAAGCAGAACCTATCAAACAGGAAGAGCCCATCAAAAAGCCCGAGCCCAAGGCCCCCGCGCCCGACTTCTCCACCTTCACGACCCTCGACGACTACCTCGACTACGCGGACGCCGCACAGAAGAAGGGGGACCTCGAGCGCGCCACGACCGCTTACGCCAACGCCGTCGACATCTACGTGAGCGATCCGTACATCATCTACCTCTACATGGATCTCGGCAACCTCTTGAAGCAGCAAGCTCGATACACCGACTGCATCAATGTCTACCACGCGGCGCTCTCCATCCCGATTCTCGCCGAAAATCCCGCCATCGCGCACGAATTCGAAAAGAATATCCGCTACCTCGAAATCGTTCAGGCCGTCCTCAAGCGTCACCACGCCGAGGGCACGCCGTTCGGCGATATCCCGGATGCAGTCCGTGCCGAAATCGAGGCTGCCGACCAGGCACTCGAGAAAAAATCAGCCAGCAAGGACGAAACGTCCTGAGCATATACAGTTCCAGCATCCAAAACGCAAACAATTTCATTGGAGGAATTCAAATGAAGAAAAGTGTAGAAATCCTCGGCCTCCCGATCATCAGCATCACTGAAGGCCGCGAGCTCGGCATGAGCAAGACCCTGCTCATCGACGCGAAGAACGGCAAGGTCGCCGCCATCACGATTGAGGACGAAGACTGGTACCGCGGTGTCAAGCTCATCCCGTACACGGACGTCATCGCCATCGGCGACGACGCCGTCACCATCACGAACAGCGAGAACATCCTCAAGCTCGACGATGCTGGCGATTACGAGGCGCTGCTCGACGATAACATCCGCGTCATCGGCACGAAGGCCATCACGAAGACCGGTTCCATCCAGGGCAAGATTTCCGAGCTCTTCATCGGCGACGACGGCACGATCGAGAAATGCGAAGTCACGGCGCCGGACGGCACGACGAGCGAAGTCACAAACGACCAGATTTCCATCTTCGGCAAGCAGGTCACGGTCATCGACCCGACCGGTGAAAAAAAAAATGAGCTGACGCCCGCCGCCGCTCACGCCGAGAAGATGGCAGCAGCCCCAGCAGCCGCTCCGGCGGCCCCGGCAGCTCCCGCCGCAAAGCCTGAGCCGCAAAAAGCGCCGGAAGCTCCGAAGGCAGAAGAAAAACCTGCCCCGGCCCCGGCACCGGCCGCAAAGCCTGAGCCGCCAAAGGCCGCCCCGGCTCCGGCAGCCCCCGCTGCCAAGCCCGAGCCCCCGAAAGCCGCTCCGGCTCCGCAGAAACCGGCCGCACCCGCTGCGCCGAAAGTCGACCCGAAGCAGGCCGCCGCTGACAAAGCCACGGAAGAGCGCCATCGCCGCTTCCTCCTCGGCAAGAAAGCCACGCGCACGATCAAAATGGACAACGGCATCGTCATCGTCGAAGCCGGCCAGGACATCACGGAGGAAGTCCTCCAGAAAGCCAAGCTCGCCAACAAATTCATCGAGCTTTCCATGAACGTGCAGTGATTTTTCCACGCGGCATCGCCGCATGAAAAAACAGCATACGAAAAGGGCCTCAACAGCGAGGCCCTTTTCGTATGCTGTTTTTCTGACGTTCCGCTCTTCAAGACCGAGATTGTGCGCTGCCGTCACGCCGTGGTTCCAGCGATGCTCCACGAGCCGCACGCGCGCGTCCTTTGCCTCATACGCCTCTACAATCTCCCGACTGCCGTCCGTCGAGCCAAATCGAGAAAGCCAACGTGTGATAATTTGCTCCCTGTTCCTGCGCAAATATCGCAAAATTTTCTTCATATCGCGGGAATCAACAGAGCCCGTGTCCTTCGCAATCTCGACAGATTCCGTCGTCACCCAGAACTTCGTAGCTCCAGGCTGCTGCGTTTTTGCTACATGGACATGCACCGGCTCCAGATTGTCTCCGATCCAGAAATAGATGTAATATCCGAGATACGATTCGAGCGCTTCAGGCATCTGCTTTCGCCTCCGCCTCCGCCTCCCTCCAGTCATCCCAGATGATGGCCTCATTATTACGCAAATAATCTTCCATACGGAACTGCTCATCCTCTGTAAAGCCATACGAATGGGTACAATAAATGTCCGGGATGCGCCAGTCTGCCTGCCGTTCGCGATGTTCCGCGCACTCCACATGAATCATGAGGTTGTCCCCACCATCACGATCTTCATATTCACGAACAACATGAATCTCGATGGTGCCGTTCTTAGTAAAAAGCTTTGAATAAAGCATTGCGACCCCCCCCTCACGGCCGCCAGTTCATGGCGCGGAACGCCCGCGTGCGGACGCGCTCGACGATGTTGCGCGGGCGCAGGATGCTGTGGGCGGATTTCTGGAGCTTCGCGTACTGGTTGAGCTCGTCGTTGACGCGGTACGTGCGGAAAAACGTCGTGAGGCCGATCTCGCCGAGCGTCTTGCCCGCGCCGTCCTTCTGGAGCCAGACGACTTCGTTCTTCGCGCCGCCGTCCGCGCCCTCGCTCGCAGGAAAGGCCTCCATGGCTTCTTCGAGCGAGAGCTCCATGAGGAGCTTGTCCGTGCGCTCGACGAGCAGGATGTAGCTCGAGAGATTGCTGCGCCAGTTCGTCGGCCTGCGGCGCAGGACTTTTTCGACGGCTTCGCGCGCGTGTTCCATCAGGTGATCTCTTTCCATAAATAACGCCCCCAGTTCAAAGGATTCCGATTGCATCCATCATATCCCGTTTCCGTCCATCTGTAAATATTTTTTCTGCGACAAACGAAAAGGCCCTGCCTTGCGGCAGGACCTGAATGTTCATGGTGGGGTTAACAAGATTCGAACTTGTGACCTCCTCGATGTCAACGAGACACTCTAACCAACTGAGCTATAACCCCATTCACTTGTCATCGGCGCTTTGCTTCATCACTTCATCGCTTTGGTTCAGCGCCATGTCTTAACGACAAGATTTATTATAGCGGCCGTTCGCTGTTTTGTCAACAACTTTTTTGAAAAATTTTCGAGATTTTTTTCGCCGCTGTTTTTGCTTTCGGTTTTCGCTCTTTCAAAGACCTGCTGCCGCCCGCATGGCCTTGGCATTTTCGGCTGCCGTCTTCGTGTCGTCAAACGCCGCGAGCGCTTTCTTCGCGGCCTCGGGGCTCTCGGTGAGCACGAGCTCGACGCGGGCGCCGAGCAGGCGGCGCGCCTGGCGGAAGACGAGGCGGTAGTCCTTGCACGACGAGACGAGGATGTAGCTCTCGGCGAGGTCGCTGTGCGCGGCATTGACGAGCTCGGAGACGGATGGGCACGAGCCCGGCGAGCCCGCGACGACGACATGGGCGCCAGCCTTCTGCCACGCCTTGCCGTCATCGGCATCCTCGGCCACGGCGACGCAGGCGACGCGCATGACGGCATCCTGCGACGCGAGCGCGTGCGTCTCGCTCATGTTCGTGACGCGCATGTCCCTGAGAGGCCCCCAGCCGACAGCCTGCTCGAGCACGGCGCCTGGGTGGTTCGTATGCAGATGGATCTCGACGCCGCCGTGCTGGCGGCTGAGCTGGACGAAGGTCGCGAGCTCCTTGAGCTGCGCGCGCAGGGCGTCCGTGTCAGCCGTCGCGTTCTTGACGCGCATCTGCATGCAGTACGGCGCGACCTGATCGACGCGCGGGTCGGGCATGCCGGACTGCGCTTCGAGGCCCAAAGAGAGGCTCATGGCTGGCGAGACGAAGTTGCCGTCGAGGCCTTTCATGCAGCCCGAGAGGAAGTTGAACATGATGCGTGCGCCCGCGTCCTCGCGGCCGATGCGCGTCAGTGCGTCCTCGCCCGCGTCGATGGCCGCCGCAAGGATTTCCGTGATGGGCACATTTGCGCGGACGGCGTGGTATGCGCCCTTTGCGACGGCTTTCGCGACCGTGATGATCGGCCGCTCCTCGCCCTCGGGCAACACGCGCTGCGCGTAGAGGATGCCGTACTGGAACGCCTTGCCGAATTCAGAGCTCGTCGCGTTGTACTTGCCGAGCAGCCCTTTGCCGATGCCGCGGAACAGCTGTGCGAGCACGACGCCTGCCTGCCCGCGCGCGCCGAAGACCGCCGCCGTCGCGACGCGGCGCGAGAGCCCGCCGATGCCGTCATCCTTCGTATCGGCGAGCGGCTGGACGGCCGCCGCCATCGTGCGCAGGACATGGGTGCCTGGCAGCGTGCCGCCGCCCCGGAGCGCGTTGATGTTCTCATATTCGAGCAGGAACTCGCTGTAAGCGCCCATGACCATGCGCTTGAAATCGCTTCCTGTGATGACTTCCTTATTTCCTGACATAGATTTCACCCATTTCTGCGGATTTCTTTTTCCTTTCAAAAAAAGGATTCTATGGTAGTATTCGCGAAATAGATAGAATAACCTTTTTTTCAGCAGAATTTTTCAGAGAAGCTCTGCACTTCTCAAAGCATACAGGAGAATCACAAGCATGACAACGACCCCCATGACCCCGCAGCAATCCCTCGAAGACGAGCTCAAGAAAGAAGCTGTCCCAGCACCGGCACCAGCTCCGAAACCGGAAGCGCCTGCCGCCCCGGCCCCGCGCCGCCGCGGACGCCCGCGCAAGACGGAGGCGGAAAAGAAAGCCTCGGCCGCCAAGCGCACGCGCGCGAAAAAATCTTCGTCCGCAAAGACAAAGGCCGCATCGAAAAAATCTGCACCGAAGAAAGACCTGCTCTTCGCGCTCGACATCGGCACGCGCAGCGTCATCGGCATCGTCGCGGAAGAGCTGCCGGACGGCTCGCTCAAAATCATCGCGACCGACCGTCAGGAACACCGCACGCGCGCGATGCTCGACGGCCAGATTCATGACGTGCCGCAGGTCGCGGCTGTCATCCGCCAGGTGAAAGAACGCCTCGAAGCGAAGGTCGGGCCTCTCAGGAGTGCCGCCGTCGCAGCCGCTGGCCGCGCGCTCTACACGATGACGGCCACGGCGGAAAAAGACTTCCACGGCGTCATCTCGAGCGCGCAGGAGCGCGACCTCGATTTCGCTGGCGTGCAGACGGCGCAGGCAAAGCTCGCGGCCTCGCACACGGTTGACGACCCAACGCACTACTACTGCGTCGGCTACAGCACCATCCGCTACGAACTCGACGGCAGCCCGCTCAAAAGCCTCGTCGGCCAGCGCGGCGACTCCGCAAAAGCCGAGGTCATCGCGACATTTTTGCCGCGCCAGGTCATCGACTCCATGCAGAGCGCCCTCGCGTCCGTCGGCCTCGAGATGCGCGCGCTGACACTCGAGCCGATTGCGGCCATCAACGTGCTGATTCCGCCGACCATGCGCCACCTGAACCTCGTCCTCGTCGATATCGGCGCGGGCACGAGCGACGTCGCCATCACGAAGAACGGCTCCGTCGTCGCCTACGGCATGGTGCCGAAAGCAGGCGACGAAATCACCGAGGCCATCAGCCAGAACTTCCTCCTCGACTTCAACGTCGCCGAGTCCGCGAAGCGCGCGGCCGCGCATGGCGAAAAAGTCGCGTTCTCCGACATCCTCGGCGCGAGCTACGACCTCGCGGCCGCCGATGTCATCAAGCCCGTGCTGCCCTCCATCCGCGACCTCGCGGGCTCCATCGCGAGCGAGATCACGAAGCTCAACGGGCAGGCGCCGCAGGCCGTCATGCTCGTCGGCGGCGGGTCGCTGACGCCGATGCTCAAGGACTACGTCGCCGAAGCGCTCGAAATGCCTGAGAACCGCGTCGCCGTGCGCCAGCCCGACATCGTCGCAGGCATCGCCGACATCCCGGAGGTCCTGCACTCCCCGGACGCCGTCACGCCGCTCGGCATTTTGAAGATTGCTTCTATGAACACGCTCCATTTCCTGCGCGTCTTCGTCAACGGGCAGGAGCACAGCCTGTTCAATTTCCGCACGCTGACCGTCAGCGACGCGCTGCTCGCCTCGGGCATCAACCTCCGGAAATGGAACGGCCGCCCGGGTCTCGCGCTCATGGTGACGGTCGATGGCAAGACGAAGTCTTACCCCGGCACGCTCGGCACGCTCGCGAAAATCGCCGTCGATGGCGAGGACGGCGACCTCGACACGCCGGTCCATGAGGCCAGCGAAATCACCGTCACACGCGGCGAAAACGGCGCTTCGCCCGAAGTCCGCCTCTCGGAAGCCCTGAAGACGCCGCCCGCGCTCCACATCACGCTCAATGACGGCGCCGTCTCCATCCCGGCCGAAGTCCTCATCGACGGCGAGCCCGTCGCGCAGGGCACCGACCCCGTCCTGCACGATGGTGCCGAGGTCACGAGCCGCATGGCCTCGACCGTCGGCGAAGCACTGCGCGTCGCTGGCTGCCCGCCGCAGGGCCGTCGCATCCGCTACGAGCTCAACGGCGAAGAGACGAGCTTCGTCAGCACGCCGACCATCCGGCAGAACGACCTCCCGGCCTCGCTCTCGATGCCCGTCCACGACGGCGACCGCCTGACGTATGAAGAGGGCGCCGCCCCGACGCTCGGCGCCGCGCTCGGCATCTCCGAACTCGAAGCCTCGCTCGTGCTCTACTACCAGGGCGAGGAGCACAAGATTCCCTCGGCCACCGTGCGCCTCACGAAAGACGGAAAGACAGCAACGCCTGAGACGCAGCTCTCGGACGGCTGCCACATCACGTATGAAAAATCCGAACGCCGCGCCACGACCGTCAGCGACGCCCTCGTCGCCGTCGGCTTCGAGCCGCCCCCAGCCACGAGCCGCGTCAGCGCCCAGATTCTCGTCAACAGCCGCCCCGTCGACTTCACAGCGCCCGTCAAGAACGGCGATACGCTCGCCGTCCAGCTCCGCCCGCTCGGCGGCCTCATGGCGAGCGGCTTCCGCCCCGGTGCGGCAAACAATGACACCAATGATGACACAGACAACGACACGAAGCCATCCACTCCGGCACCAGCTGAGGGAAATGCGGAGGCTCCAAAAGAGGACGCAAAAAAAGAAGACGCCTCTTCCGACGCGCATCACGGCCTCAACAGCCTCGCCGAAGCCCTCGGCCTGACAGCCGAAGACGCCGGTCCCGCGACGCACGCCGAAGAAGCGCCCGTACCGAAAAAAACAACCATCAGCATCTCCGATTTGATGCGGGATGACTAAAAAACTTCCGCGGGTGCGATTTTGAATTCGCACCCGCGGAAGTTTTTATTCTGCTATTTGCTTCTGTGTGCAGGGGACTCCCACCACCGCTTCGCGGTCCCCCTCCCTCAATGAGGGAGGCGTCCTACCAGTTTACATCTCGCTGGCTTTCGTCGTGTCGGCCGTCGCGTTCTCCGTTTCGTCCGTCTTCGGGTTCGTGAGCTGGTCGTAGAGATCCGAGAAGCGCTTCGTGACTTCGTCGTGGGTCTTCGTCGTAATCTCGGGCATGTCGCTGTCGTCGCCGAACGTGTCCTTCCACGAGATGCCAGCCGCCTCGAAGCCTTTCTCGACCGCCGACTGCATGGCCTTGAGCTTCTCGGGGTCGCCGTTCGCAATCGTCGAAGCCATGTCGAGGATGCGGCTCGCGACCGCGTCAATCGAGTAATCGCCGCCATCGGAGACGGCTTTTTCCGCGTCTTCCGGCGTCGTCGCGACTTCCGGCAGTGCGAACTTGTCGGGGCTGATCAGCACGCCGTCGAAGTTCAGCTGCGTGATGCCGCTGTCGAGATAGCCCTGCATCTTGACGTTCTGCTGCGTCAGCGTCTGAATCATGAGCTGCTGGCTCTTCTCGATGCCCTGCTTCAACACGTCGATCTGGTCCGCCGTCAGGCCCTTCGTCGCTTTCGACGCCTGCTGCGCCGCCGTCGAGATATTGACCGTATAAGCCTCGCTCGTCGTGTTTTCCGTCGTCGTGCCATCGGGCGCCGTCGTCTTTGTCGAGCTCGTCTTCGTATACGAGCCGGAAAGCGCCGCCGTCTGCTGGCTGATCCGTGTCATCGTCGATACATCCATGTGGAACTCCTCCTTACTTCCATGCGTTGCGCTTTGCGCATTGACACTTTTACAGTTTCATTATCGCCCAAAGTGTCTGAAAAATCAAGTGAAAAAAGAAGGAAAATCCGCTGTGAGAGAAGAAATGTCATGATAGTTCTTTCGACTCTAGGAGATTCTCTCTATGACAAAATTTTCTGTTCTCCTGCGGCATTGCGTATTTGCGCTTGCCATCGCAGCTCTCCCCTCCCCCGCCTCTGCCGCCCCGGCCGCCCTGCACTTCGACGACGCAGAGGTCGCAGAAGTCCTGCAGGCGGCGGCGCGGCTCGGCGGATACGGCATCGTCCTCGACAGCGACGTCCGCGGGCGCATCACAGTCGACACGTCGGCCGAGCCTGCGGACCTCCTGCCACGCGTCGCACGCATGTACGGCCTCGCCGCCGAGCTGCGCGACGGCGTTTTCTACATTTCTTCTGCCGCGCATGCAGAAAACGTCCGACAGACGTATGTCTTCCCCGTGCACTATAGTGCCCCCGAGGCCCTGCTGCCCGCCATAAATTTATCCCTGCCTGAGGCAGGAAAACGCGATTCCACGCCGAATAGTTCTAGTGATACCAAAAAGAAAGAGATTCGTCCTAGGACTGCACGTCAAACGGATGATGAAGACGCAGAAAACGCCAAAGCACAGGCAGAAAACACTGCATCGCGGAGCCGCGACGACACCCGCGCCACAGTCGGCACGGACGGCCAATCCGTCGTGCTCTATGGCACGCCGGCTGAAGCCGACGCCACACGGCAGCTCCTCCGAGAGCTCGACGTCCCCGCGCGCCAAGTCGCACTCGAAGCGAAAGTCATCTCTCTGACGAACGACGCCTCGCGCGAGCTCGGCGTCACCTGGGACTGGTCGCCCCTGCCGCAGTACGAGGGCACGCGCACGTACAAAGACGATTCCGCGATTCCGGGCATCGTGCAGTTCGGCCGTGGGCCGGAAGGCCACCCCTTCGAGTGGTACTACGAGGCACAGCTCCACGCGCTCGAGCAGGCAGGCAAGGCAAAAGTCCTTTCCCGACCGAACATCACGACACTCACAGGCCGCGAAGCCGTCATCGAGATTGGCAGCGAAGTGCCTGTGCCCGAAGTCGAGACGACGAGCCGCTCCACGACGACCTCTTTCACCTACCACAAGGCGGGCATCATCCTGCGCTACACGCCGTATGTCAGCGACGACGGCCGCATCACGGCCATCGTGCACACGGAAGTCAGCTCGCCCGTCTACGTCGAAGACCTCAAGGCCTACCGCTTCAACAAGCGCAGCGCGGACACTTCCGTGCGCCTGAAAGACGGCGAGACGATGGTCATCGGCGGCCTCATCGGCAGCGAGGAGGCAAAAAGCTACCGCAAGATTCCCCTGCTCGGGGACATCCCGGTGCTCGGCGCCTTCTTCAAGAATGTGCAGAAGAGCAAACAGTCTTCTGAAATCATGATTTTTCTGACGGCCCGCATCTTGCCGTCAGATGACAGCCAGTAATTCATGTGAAACAAAAAAGAACAAGGGAAAGAAAAAGGAGCGACATTCCATGGCAATCAAGATACTCATCGCGGATGACCATGCCCTCCTGCGGCAGGGCATCAAGCGCGTGCTGAATTTCGAGGATGATCTCGAAGTCGTCGGCGAGGCCGAAGACGGTCAGGAAACACTCGCGCGCACGCTCGTGCTGCAGCCGGACATCCTGCTCCTCGACCTCAACATGCCGGGCCTCTCGGGCCTCGAGGTCACGAAGCAGCTCCAGGCGGCCAAATGCAAGACGCGCATCATCGCGCTCACAATTCACGACAGCGACAACTACGTGCTCGAGATGCTGAAAAACGGCGCGCTCGGCTATCTCTTGAAGGACGTCGAGCCGAGCGTCCTCATCAAAGCCATCCACGTCGTCAACGAAGGCAACACCTTCGTCTACCCGAAGCTCGCCGAGCGCCTCTTCGGCGGGGTCAGCGAGGATGACGACCTCACGGAGAAAGCGCGCGAGATGTGGCGCGAGAGCCGCTCGGAGCGCCTGACGTCCCGCGAGATGGACGTCCTCGAGTGCATCGCGAAGGGCTTCTCGAACCAGGACATCGCCCAGGCCCTCTGCGTCAGCGAAAAGACCGTCAAGAACCACCTGACAAACATCTTCCGCAAGCTCAACGTCAACGACCGCACGCAGGCGCTCGTCTACGTGCTGAAGCACAAGATTATCTCGCTCGAGTAAAAAACGTATAAAAAGAAGGCGTGACTTCCCGCATCTGCGGAAGTCACGCCTTCTTTTTTCGCTCTGGCGTGCGCGCTCTTCTGATGCATCCAGCTAGCTGACGAGCGGGATGGCGAGGTGGATGGTCGTGCCTTTGCCGAGGGCGCTGTCCATCGTGATGCGGATGTCGTGCTGCTCGGCAATCCAGACCGCGATGGAGAGGCCGAGGCCTGTACCGCTGACGCCTTCGGCTTTCGTGCGCGAGGTGTCGACGCGGTAGAAGCGCTCGAAGACTTTCGACTGCTCCTCGGGCGCGATGCCGATGCCGTCGTCGCCGAGCGAGAGCAGCATGCAGTTCCCCTGGCGCACGCAGCTCGCCGTGATATGGCCGCCATCGGGCGTGTACTTCGCGCTGTTCTCGAGGAAGATGCGCATCATCTGGCGCATCATAACGGGGTCGGCGTAGATGGTGCCGGGTTCGTTCTTCTCGAGCGTGACCGTGTGCTGCTTCGTCACGAGCTTCATCTTGCGCATGACGTCTTCGACGAGCTCGGAGAGCTCGAGGTTCTCCTTGTGGAGCACCTGGCGCTTCTGGTCGGCGCGCGCGAGGAACAGGAGCTTCTCGATGAGCTGTTGCATATTCTCGGCTTCGCTGCGGATGGACGAGATGCCCTCTTTGAGCACCTCCCCGTCCGTCTGGCCCCAGCGCGCCAGGAGGTCGGAGTAGCCGAGGATGACCGTGACGGGCGTGCGGAGCTCGTGCGAGGCGTCGGAGACGAAGCGCTGCTGCTGGGAAAAGCCCTGCTGCAGGCGGTCGAGCATGTGGTTGAACGTGACGGCGAGCTCGTGGAGCTCGTCATGCGCGGGCGCGGGCTCGATGCGGCGGCTCATGTCCTCGACCTCGATTTCGCGCGCCGTCGCCATCATCGTGCGGATGGGGCGCAGCACGCGGCGGCTCAAGAAGTATCCAGCGCCGAGCGCGATGAGGAAGCCCGCCGCCGTCAGGAGCAGAAGAAAGCGCTGCATGTCCTTGAGGAACGCACTCTCGGCCGTAATCGTGCGCAGGAAGTGGAGCGTGTAGATGGAGCCGCCATGCATGACATCGACCGTCGCGTGGTAGATGGTCAAGTTGCCGATGTCGGCAACGGCCATGCTCTGGTCTGCCCAGAACGGCGGACGGATGCGCGTGTTTTCCTCGATGTCGGAAAGCGACGGGAAATGCGCGTCGTTCTCGAAAACGACGCGGCCTGTGATATCCGTGACGCGCAGCACGACGCCGGGGAGCACGGGGTCGTCGTTCCAGAAGCTCGGCGTGAAGTCTGCGCCGCCTTCGACTTTTTCCACGGTCCGCTGCTCCGAGATGGCGATGGCGACCTCGGCCTGATGATAGAACGCATAGTAGACGCCGAACGCCAGCGCGCTCATGCCGACCGTGAGCAGGATAAAAAGAATCACGGCGTAGACCGCCGTGATCTTTGTGGAAATGCGCGCATTGCGGATGGCGCACAGAAGTGAGAACGAGGACGCTTCCTCAGTCTTTGATGACATAGCCGACGCCCCGGACGGTGTAGATGTACTTCTCGCCGAAGCGCTCGTCAATCTTCGCGCGCAGGTAGCGGATGTAGACGTCGACGACGTTCGTATCGCCCGTATAGTCGTAGCCCCAGACCTCCTGGAGAATCTGGTCGCGCGTCAGGACGTTGCGCTTGTTGCGCAGGAGATATTCGAGCAGCGAATACTCCTTCTTCGTCAGATGGATTTCCTCGCCGCCCACCGTGACCTCGTAGCGGCTCGGATAGAGCACGAGGCTCTTGCACGTCAGGCGCTCGCCCTCCGGGCCGTCCGTCGTCTGGTGCTTGCGGAGTGCCGCGCGGATGCGTGCGAGGAGTTCCTGGATGGCGAA
Organism: uncultured Veillonellaceae bacterium; assembly: GCA_900318215.1. Classification (GTDB taxonomy): domain Bacteria; phylum Bacillota; class Negativicutes; order Selenomonadales; family Selenomonadaceae; genus Selenomonas_C. The sequence goes on along the minus strand of ONJV01000002.1, from coordinate 11,421 downwards.
CGGCTTCGTGATATAGTCATCTGCGCCGAGGTCGAGGCCCGTGACCTTGTCCTCGAGCTCGTCCTTCGCCGTCAGCATGATGATGGGGATGGTCGAGAATTCGCGCACCTTGCGGCAGACTTCGAAGCCATCGAGCCCCGGCAGCATGACGTCGAGGAGCACGAGGTCGAACTTCTCCTGCCCGATGCGCTCGAATGCACGCTGGCCGTTGTCCTCCGTTGCCGTCTCAAAGCCCTCATGCTCGAGCTCGATCTGCAGGAACCGCGCGATGCGGCGCTCATCTTCGACAATCAGGATGCGTACTGGTTCTTCCATTCTATTTCCTCCTACTTCATCGTATTTTTCTAATGTAGCCAATTCTTACTATATAACGGGACGGTGGGAAAGAAAAGCCTTTCCCGCCGTTTTTAATGGAAATATTACGCGAAACCGCTTTACCCGAGGAACATCTCGCGGAACAGCGCGAGGAAGTGCTGGGCGGACTGGGAAAGCGTGCGATTCTTGAGCCAGGCGACGACGGTGTGCGTCGTGATTTCAGGATTGACGAGGCGCTTGTAAAAGAGGTCGCCGTCCGTCAGCAGCGTCTTCGACGAAATCGGGAGGATGGCGAGGCCCATGCCCATCTTCGCGAGCAGGAGGTCCTGCACGATGCTGTCCGAAACGCAGAGAATCTTCGGCTCAAAACCGAGCTTGCGGCAATCGGTCGTGAAGAGGGACTGCCACCGGAGCGGGATGATGAGCGGCTGGTCTTTGAGCTCTGCCACCTGCACCTCGTGCGGGTCCTTGCCAATCATGTGGTCGCGGTGCATGACGGCGACGAGCGGCTCGTTCGGCAGGACGATGGATTCGTAGACGCGCGCATCGACCTGCGTGCGCGTGATGCCGATCTCGATGACGCGGTTGTCGAGCAGCTCGAGGATGCGCGTGCCCTCGCCCTCCCAGAGCTGGAACGTGACCTGAGGATAGCGGCGGTGGAATTCATTGATGAGTTCCGGCAGCAGCATCGCGCCCGACGTCGTGATCGTGCCGAGCCGGATGCAGCCGCTGACACCCGCACCAATCTCCGTGATTTCGCGCACCGTGCCGTCGACCATGCCGAGGATGTGCTCGACGCGCGAATAGAGCACGCGTCCGGCGTCCGTCAGGCGGATGCGGCGGCTGCCGCGCTCGAAAAGCTGGACGCCGAGCTGCGTCTCGAGGCGCTTCATCTGGCGCGAGAGCGCGGGCTGCGCGATGCCGAGCCGCTGTGCCGCATGGCTGATGTTGCCCTCCTCGACGATCGCGTAAAACGCGCGCATATCCTTGATTTCCATACCCATGTCCTTCCCCTGCGGTCTTCTCGCATGAAATGTCTTTCTATAGTACATCCGTTATAGTTTCCAAAGCGTATAGTCATATTATACGTTTTTCAGCATAGGAGCGCAAATTTTTTCGGCCGTTTCTGCATAGTGCAGCGCACGGCATGCTGTACAATGTATCCATGCGTGACAATTCACGCTTGCACCTGCTTTCTGTCCTGCGATATAATGGAGCAAGCAACACGGAAAGAAGGTCACCTCTACTATGTCGAAACTTACTGAGGCCATGGAGGCCGTTTCTAAAACCATCCTGCGGGAGAAAGATTTCCTGACCGAGCTCGATGCCAAGATTGGCGACAGCGACCACGGCATCAATATGGCGCGCGGCTTCCACGCCGTCGAGGACGCGCTCGCGTCGATTTCCGACCCGACGAATCCAAAGCTCGTGCTCGAAACCGTCGGCGAGACGCTGCTCGAAAATGTCGGCGGCGCGGCCGGTCCGCTCTATGCGGCGGGCTTCCTCGCAGCGGCAAAGGTCTGCGAGCCGGACGAAAAGCTCACGGTCGCTTCGTGCGAAAAGCTCTTCGGCGCCGCCGTCGAGGCCATCAAGAAGCGCGGCCGCGCGGGCAAGGGCGACAAGACGATGCTCGACGTCCTCATCCCGATCTACGAATGTTTCACGCCCGAATACGCCGACGGCCTGACGCTCTCCGAATGTCTGAACGAGGCGAACTACGCTGCGACGGACGGCGTCGAATACACGAAGACCATCGCTGCAAAGAAGGGCCGCGCCAGCTATCTCGGCGAGCGCAGCATCGGCTACCAGGACCCCGGCGCCACGAGCGCCATGCTCATGTACCGCGCCGTGTACCAGTTCCTGAACCAGTCACAGCCGCGTTAACCGAAAGCCCTGCGCCCGAGCAAGCCCCCCTCTAGAGGGGGGACGGGCCGCGTGAGCGGCGGGGGGAGTCCCCTGCACGACAGATGAATCCGCAGGTCGCACCTTCCGCGGGTGCGACTCTTTTTTTCGATACCTATTTGTAGTATACTTGATGCAGAAATTTTCAATTCTATTGGAGGGCATTTATTTTGACACAACAGAAAGTACGCACGCGCTTCGCGCCGAGCCCGACGGGGTACATGCACATCGGCAACCTGCGCACGGCGCTTTACGCTTATCTCTTCGCCAAGGCCAACGGCGGCGACTTCATCCTGCGCATCGAGGACACCGACCGCACGCGCTACGTCGCTGACGCCGTCGACTTCATCGAGCGCACGCTGAAACTCGCGGGCATCACGCCGGATGAAGGCCCGGGCTACGGCGGCGACTGCGGCCCGTACGTCCAGAGCGAGCGCATGGACCTCTACAAGAAATATGCCGAAGAGCTCGTGAAGACCGGCCACGCCTACTACTGCTTCTGCGACCCGAAAGAAGACCACACGACGGGCGAATTCGGCGGCTATGACCGCACCTGCCGCAACCTGCCGCAAGACGTCATTGACGAGCACCTCAAAAACGGCGACCCGTATGTCATCCGCCAGAAGATGCCGCTCGACGGCGAGACGTCGTATCAGGACGTCCTCCACGGCACCGTCACGATCCCGAACAGCGAGCTCGAAGACCAGGTGCTCCTCAAACGCGACGGCATGCCGACGTACAACTTCGCGAACGTCATCGACGACCATCTCATGGGCATCACGCACATCATGCGCGGCGCGGAGTTCATCACCTCGACGCCGAAATACATCCTCTTGTACCAGTCGTTCGGCTGGGACGTCCCCGTCTTCATCCACCTCGCGCCTGTCATGGGCAAGAACGAGGACGGCAGCGTCTCGAAGCTCTCGAAGCGCCACGGCGCGACGTCGTTCGACGACCTCGTCAAGATGGGCTACCTGCCGGAAGCCATCGTCAACTACGTCGCCCTGCTCGGCTGGAACCCGAAGACGACGAACCAGGAAATCTTCTCGATGCAGGAGCTGACCTCCCATTTCAGCCTCGAAGGCCTCTCGAAATCCCCGGCCGTCTTCGACTACCAGAAACTCGGCTGGGTCAGCGGCGAATACTTCAAGGCGATGGAGCCCGCGAAATTCGCCGAGATGGCGAAGCCGTTCGCCGGCGACCTGCCGGACTACCTCGCGGCACACTGGGACAGCCTCGCCGAGCTCCTGCGCACGCGCATCGAGCGCCTCGGCCAGATTCCAGACGAAATCGGCTTCCTCTGCGAGCAGCCGGCCTTCGACGCCGAGCTCTACGTCAACAAGCGCAACAAGGTCACGCCGGAAAAGGCCAAAGACCTGCTGCCCGCCGTCATCGAGCTGCTCGAAGCCGTCCCTGAGAGCGAGTGGACGAACGACAGCCTCTATGCCAAGCTCGAAGCGCACATCGAGGCCACGGGTGTCAAGAAAGGACTCATGATGTGGGTCGTCCGCATCGCAGCTGCTGGACAGAAAGTCACGCCAGGCGGCGCGACCGAAATCCTCACGCTCCTCGGCAAAGAAAATTCCCTCGCGCGCCTCAAAAAAAGTCTTGACGCGCTCAACGCGATGTAATATAATAATGCTTGTCCTTAGCGCGGCGGTATGAAACTGCCCGCAAGCGGCAAGCAAATGGCGCCTTCGTCAAGCGGTTAAGACACCGGCCTCTCACGCCGGGTTCATGAGTTCGAATCTCATAGGCGTCACCATCGGCACCTTCGTCAAGCGGTTAAGACACCGGCCTCTCACGCCGGGTTCATGGGTTCGAATCCCATAGGTGTCACCAGAATTATCAGGCTGTTGCTTTTCGCGACAGCCTTTTTCGTATATCGCACGAATAAAAGCCTCCCTCTAGAGGGAGGGGGACCGCGAAGCGGTGGTGGGAGTAGTAGGATGTTGAAGCCTGACAAGCATGCAGTCGTTGCTAAAGTCTTTAGCAATATTCTGTATATCTGCTCGCCTCCAGCACCTAACTACTCCCCCAGTCAGCTTCGCTGACAGCCCCCTCTAGAGGGGGCCTGCGCTTAAAAGAAGCGATCTATGCTTCTCGAAATACTAAAGCACTTACGAATTGCTTCCCTGCGCGTTCGCGAATACTTCTTCAGGCGGAAACGGGGATGCATAAGGAACCCGTTAAGGAATCGTCCGTGGGTTCCGTTGCATCCTCGCAACTTCGGGCATCACGGGGACTTTCATAAGAAATCCGTTTTAGTGAGCGCAGCGAACGTCCCGGATTTCGTTGAAAGCCCCCGCGATGCCAGCGACTACGAAAGGAACTTTTATGATCTTTGCATCCATGCTCATCCTCGGCGCGCTCATCGGCTTTGTCGGCGCGGGCGGAGCCGGCGTCACCATCACCTTGCTCGTCGTCGGCTTCGGCGTCCCCATCCACACGGCACTCGCCGTCGCACTCGCCTCGATGGTCTTCACCATGCTCTCGGGCGCGCTCTCCCATTTCCGTCAGCACGAAGTCATCCCGAAGGTCGGCGCCATCCTCGGCGCTGGCGGCATCGCGGGCGCGCTCCTCGGCGCAGCCACGTCGAACATCATGCCCGCCTCTGACCTCTCGTTCATGACGGCGCTCATGATCCTCTCGTCCGCCGTCATCCTCTACACGAAGCTCTATCACGCCGAGTGGCTCGCCGCGCACTTTCCTGTGCGAAAGACGCTGCTCACGGGGCGGAAGCTCTGGATCTATGGCATCCTCACTGGCCTCATCTGCGGCTTCCTCGCTGGTGCGTTCGGCATCGGTGCCGCCGCCTACATCCAGCTCGCGCTCATGGTCATCTTCGGCGTCCCGCTCCTCAAGGCCATCGGCACCTGCATGATGATCATCCTGCCCATCTCCGCCGCTGGCGGCCTCGGCTACTTGGCGTCCGGCCACCTCGACCTCTCCATCTTCCTCCAGACCCTCTCCGGCCTCATGATCGGCGCCTGGTTCGGCGCGAAAGGCACACACCTCGCCCCGCTCCCCGTGCTGAAATTCGCCATCGTCGCCATGCCATCCATCGGCGGCGTCATCATGATGATCGGCAGATGAATTCCAGACAAACAAAATCCCTCGCTCTCGAGCAATATCAAAAACTCGGAACGGGGGATTTTTTGCAACTACTCACTCGACCTGCTCTAGCACCTGCTTGCGGAACTGCGCAGGCACAGCGACCGCCTCCACGGCCTGCTGTGCCGTCAGTTTCATGTTCTTCATGATGTTCCGCACCGAAGCAACCCATGTCCTCGCTTCGCCTTCCGCACGACCTTCCGCACGGCCCTCTTCTTTGATTCCCTCACTGAGATTGCACATGTTCGTCAGCCCCTTTCTGGCATCCTCATCCGTTTTCACGCCAAAATCCTGTTCCAGCTTCCGTGCAATCATTTCTTCCGACAGCCGTGAAAAGAACACCAGCCGCAGGAACCGCAACAACTTTGCTGGATTTTCATCCTCCCCGATATGCACCGTCGTGACATTGATGAGATCGTAATTTTCCTTCTCTTCCCGATGACTGCCGATATCGTTGACTTCGTGCAGCTCGTAATGCGTCATCGAGCTCTCTTCGCCCTCAGGCAGGTAGAAGCACAGCCAGATCGTGTAGACCTTGCAGATGCTGTCATAATCCTGCCCCGTGAAATCGCGCTCCTTCTGCGAAGAGATCAGGCGGCTCGCATAGAAGATGGCGCGTTTCAACAAACTGTAGTTCGTATCCTGCCGCTGTGCCTCGATGTTGATGAGGAACTTGATGCGTTCCCCCGTACCGGGCACCCGCGCATAGAACAGCAAGTCGAACGTGATATATCCCTCGTCACGCTCGCTCTGCTCCGTTGCAAGCCCGCGCAATTTCCGCGTGGCACGACGGCGGAAACGACGATTCGTCCGCCCAGGCTCGACAGGTACCTCGCTGATCCACGGATCTTGCTCGATGCAGTCCCGCGCGATTGTCTCAAGGCTGAGGCCTCGGAATTCCGCTACCGTCTCCTGCAAGACTGGCGCAAGGATGCTCCGCGTCGCGAGCAATTCCTTCGCCGCCTTGTCATACGTCCGGCTCAGCGTGTCACGGCTGGCCGTCCGCACCGTTCTCCGCTTCCGTCTGCGATTCATCGGCATCACCTCCCCCGTCGGTACGATGCTCTTTCTTTTATTCTACTCGGTTTCTTTGGGGATGACAAGCGATACGGGCATCAGGATTTTTCACGATAGCACCATATCCAATGGCACGACCTTCGGACCATAAGTTCCCGTCAACCGATTATCGTTCTTTTCATCGACTTCCCTCCGATCACATTCTTTAACAGGAACGCCCTTATGTTCCACACGAACCATGATGAGATAGTAAAAATCGGCATGATGTTTTCTCTCCGTCTCGAGTCCTTGTTCCCTCAAAAACTCAACAAGTCGAGAACTGGAAACCAACCGACAGCTCTTGAGAACGATAGCGCAAACGAAAGGCTCCAAATGAAACGTCCTGCCCACATTCGGCGTCTTGGTATGAAAGCAAAAATATTCTGCTTGAAACAATCCCTGAGGAATCGCATGCACGATCTCACGTTCTTCCGCGTCGCTGTTCTTGCTTCTTCGTGCCTTGCTGATTGCATGGAAGTAGAACGGGAATTCCGCCTTCTCTTCTAACCGCCCCTGTTCTTCCAGTCTTTCTTTATAAGCCATGGGCAGATATCCAAGGATGCACTTTTTTTCATGCGAAGCAGGAACCGCCGAACGTCTCTCCTTCACGAGATACGGCAACGCATTCCGCGATTCTCGGATGATGGATTCTTCTGCATGCATCATGAGGTTCAGACGGGGCAGGTGCTTCATCCGATACCCGATGATGTCTTCGAGAAATGCCCGCAGCACGTTCTCGCCGTCCTCTGCCGCGCTCGGCTTCAGGGCGAACGCGCCCACGCCGGGCAGGATTTCGTCATACAGACGGAACTTGTCGCCTGTATCGCCCGGATAGATGACATAACTGCCGACCGTGCGACGGATGGCATCCCGATAGGTATGCATCTTCAGCAAGTCGCCGCGACGATAATGATGCGTGACCTCTTCTGCCTTTTCTGCTTCCAGTTCTGCTTGCCCTTCTACATCCTTTCCAAACAGGTTTGAAAAGGCATCCAGCCGATATTTTGCATCAAAGTGGACATAGCTGATGACGCCCTTGCAGATGGCTTCCCGTTCGCCGTCCACAGTATCAGGATAGACGGCAATCGTGACATCGGGGCGAAACTGCCGCGAATAGGAACCTGCATAGGCTTCCGGGTCGAAGCGTTCTTCATCGAACCATTTCGTATCAAAGATGCGATTGTAGTACAAGTCCACCCGCACATGATCTGCAGGGAGATGGAACGACTGGCAGGACTCTTCGGACTGCTTGAGCGAGATCACCAGGCCGTCATCCTCGCGAAGGAATGGATGCGCCTTTGTTTCCACGGGCACGCCCATCGATGCAATGACCTTGTACAGTTCAAAGAACACCCAATACTCGTAGAGAAGCGCTACATTCTTCGCTTCGCCCTCGTAGACATCATGCTCGCCCTTCCAATCGAGCTGGAGCGCGAGGTCGAGCATGGAGCTGGCCGCGAAAATCTGCGCGTACCCCTCCCGCTTCTCGAGGACTTGGTTGTTCTGCGGCAGAATGTCCATGTCCCCGACATCATCGAAGAACGCATCTTGCAGGAGCTCATCAAGGACGGCTTGAATGGCCTTTGCTTCTTCGCCACATTCTGCCGCGCCTGTCTGCGATTTTGCCAAATCCTCCTGAAGCCCTTCGCAAAGACTGCGAAATCGCAGGAATGCAAACTTCAAGAAACGGTTCGCCGGCGTATCAAGGCTGTCCTGCTTCCGCTGGACAGCCATCCGCCCAGGAAGACAGGAACCGTCTCCCATGCACATCCAGTCGCGGCCATAGGAAAACGGCTGCGTAAAGAACTTCCGCGACGGCCGCCCCATGCCGAATGGACGGATTTCCTCCTCCGAAACCAGCTGGCGGTCAGGATTGCGACGGATGGCCTCGAACAAGCTCCGCAGATTGCCGCTGTAGCAGAACTTCCGCAAGAAGATGAACTGCTCGAACCGATTGCCTGTCGCCGCGCCATCCTCCCTCTGAGAAAAGCGGCTCGTCGTCACGCCCGGCATGTCCAGGAGCAACTGTGTGCATGCTTCTGCGATGGACTCCGTCAGTGGGAGATAATCCTCCTTGTAACTGATCTTTCGAGGAATGACGAGGAACGGCAAGACCTGTGTCCTTTCCTTTTTGCAAAGGATGCGGGAACGGCCAAGATAATTGATGAACTGGAACGTCAGGCTGTTCTGATTGCGTTCCACCTTCAGGAACTTGTTGCCTTCGTTGGAAAAACGAAATTGTTTCGCCGGCACCTGTTCGTCACCGTGCTGTTCGATATCCACTTGGTAACGTTGTGTTTCCAACAGGCAGAGCACGCGTTCCGCTTCATCCACATCCGCATCGAGATACAGGACACTGTTTCCCTTTCCCTCAGGCTGACAAGGGTAGAACGTATATCGCTCCTGCTCGGCGAGCATCCGCGCATCGTCCTCACCTATCAGCTCCTTGGCACGTTGCGGGCGTTCCCAGCAGACACCATCATATCCCCCTGCCGCGTAGAGGCAGAGGTCGGTCGCATCATCGACCTTGTAACGAATTGCTGCTATCATCATTCAGATAAAGCTGACATACTGCATCGCCGCCAGACGCTTCTTCATTTCCTGTATCTTCTTCCTGCCCTTTGGGAGATCGAACTGCGCCCCGCCTGTTTCTTCCATTGAATGCGAATCCTGTTCTCCGCAGAGCTTGGCGAGTCGAGCCAGCAGATCGCCCACCGTCCGCTTGTTGCCATGGATTTTCGGCAGGACTTTCTGCAACAGCTGTTCGTCGATGGCCGTCATGCATTTTTCCTTGTCAAAGGATTCGTCGATGGCACGAGCCGCCGCAAGGTAGCGTCGCACTTCCTTCACCGTGCGGTAAGCGAACTCCATGCCATGCGGAAGAACGTCATAAACCGCGCCAAACACCTGCTTCGCGCTCTCCACGTCCTCCGTCTGACAAGCAGTGCGGCCATTCCGCACATCCTCTGCCATCTTGCAGAACGCAACAGCTGCTTCTATGTTTGGTGCGAGCGGCGCTTCTCTCTCTTCCGCTTCCTCAAAAGAATCCAGCACGCTTGCCTTTTCAGGGACGAATTCGACGACATTGGCGCGATCCAGCACCTTCGGGCTGAACATATACGTCGTCTCGTCGATGTTCACCGTGCCTGTGACGAACAGGTTGCGCGGGAACGGCAGTTCGCCATAGCCATCGAGCTTCATCACGCTTCCAGGCATCTCCATGTGGCTCAGGAAATCCGCGAAATATCGCTCGACATGGCTGAGATTCATCTCGTCGAGAATCAGGAAGAATGGCAGCTCGGGATGATGATGCGCGCGTTCAAGGAGTTCGAGCACCTGCGTCTTGACGTAGTGTCCCTTGCCATTCTCTGCAAGCGGATTGAAAAAGCCGAGGAGCTTCGTATTGTCCGTCCAGTCCGCGCCGACCGGCACGACGAGGCTGTTCGTCCCGCCGTCCACATCGCAGGCCAGCACCTTCGCCAGCCGCCGCGCAATGCGCGTCTTGCCCGTGCCGCTGTTGCCCGTCAGGATGACGAATGGCTTCGCAAGGAGAGCCGTCACGTAGCGGCGCCCGAATGCGCCCTGTAAAGACTCGGGAAGTATGGTCAAGCGAAACGGCTCGTCAGGCTCCAGTGTAGGCAGCGTTGGTTCTTTGACAATATCTGCCTCTTCCACATTTCCAACATTTTCCAAGCGTGTCATTGTCAATATGCCATGCCCTTCTTTGATACAAAAGATGCCGGCATAATAAAGATTGACCACCTTGACAAGGGCGCTCCGATATGTCCGAGCACCTGTCATGGGTGCTTTCACATCCGCATTCCATTCCGTTGTCAGCTGACAGGGAACCGTCTCGCCATCAATGTGAATATCGTAAGTCGCGTCCAAAAAGACGCGCGTATCCTTCGTCCTGATCGATTGCTCTGGATCCCTTTCATACATATCCGATTCTGGACGAATGAAGACATTGCTCAAATAGCGGTCCGTATCTTCGACCGTACTCGTATCAATCTTGATGTTTCCCATCTTTCCCTTGTTCGGCCTACTGATGAACAATCGTTCTATTCGATGGAAACGATCGTACGCATAGATGGCATCGATGATCTGACGTGCAGATACGTACACTTTCGGAGACAGCTGTATCTTTCCCATGCATTCACGCCTCCTGACTACCAGATGGCAGGATTTTCTCTTGCCCCCATCATAGCATCATTCCACAGCGGACATCAAGGCTTCCCTTCGCGTTGCTATCAAAACTGCGAGCAGCAAAAAAGGAGCCTGCAAGAAACCCGTTAAGGAATCATCCGTGGGTTTCGGCAGGCGCCTTTTTGCCACGCCCAGGCACGAGTTTCTCGCGTGGGCACGATTACCAATCTTCTTTTAAACGTTCCGCTCGTTTTCCTTCAAAATATCGAGCAACTGTTCTCGGAGGACTGGAAAATCAATCTTCACAGTCTGATACACATCTTCCATGCGAAGTGTCTGGTAGTTGTCCCTATGCTGCATAGAGCACCACCTGCTGATGGACTTCAATCATATCTGTTTCCCGCATCGGGCCGTGAATCAAATCGACGGACGTCCCAAGGATGTCTTCGAATTCTTGCTTCATGCGAGCAAGTGTCAAAAGTGTGATGGGTTCCGAAAATTCAACGATGAGATCGACGTCGCTTTCACGCGTGGCTGTGCCATCCGCTTGCGAGCCAAACAGAGCAATCTGGCGAACAGGATAATGTGCAGCAATCCGATGAGCTGCCGCACGAATCATTGCAATCTCCATCCAGCATTCCCCCTTCCACGGAATGACCTGCATTCTCAGTGGTTCGCCATCGTATAGATATCGACGGCGGCCTGCCAGTCGATGGGGTGGAAGTTGCCGACGGTCTTCGTGCCTTTGGCCGTGACCTGGTCGGCGAGGTCTTTGATCGTTGCTTCCTTCAGCACGCCGCTCGGCAGCTGGCCGAGGCTCGTCGGCATGCCAATTTCTTCGAAGAACGCGATCTGGCGGTGGATGCCTTCCTGCGCTTTCGCCTCGTC
>ONJV01000206.1 GCA_900318215.1 uncultured Veillonellaceae bacterium | reverse complement strand
AATGCAGTCGTTGCTAAAGTCTTTAGCAACGTGTTGCAAATCTGTTTGTCTATAGCACCCAACTACTCCCCCAGTCAGCTTCGCTGACAGCCCCCTCTAGAGGGGGCCTGGCCCTTAACTTAATGACATTGCCCTCTGAGAGGGAGGCTGCTGTGTAAGGCACTTTCTATTCATAAATAAAGGACAAAAACGATGATAAGCGAAAAGCATTTTATCGGCCCTGCGGCCATCATTGAGAAGAAGAAAAAATACATCATGCCCTGCCTCGCCCATTTCTACAAGAACCCGCAGGAAATGGTCAAAGGCTCGATGCAGTATCTCTGGGACAGCAATGGCAAGAAGTACCTCGACTGCTATGCCGGCGTCTCCGTCATGAACTGCGGCCACTGCAACCCGGACATCATCCAGCCCATGAAGGCGCAGATGGACGAGCTGCAGCATGTCTGCAACATCTACCTCACGGAAAACTTCGTCAACCTCGCCGAGCGTCTGGCCGAGGTCACGCCTGGGGCCTTGCAGAAGTGCTTCTTCTGCTCGACGGGCTCCGAGGCGACGGAAGGCGCGCTGCTGCTCGCCGAGGTCTATAACGGCAACAGCGAGATCATCGCGCTGCGGCAGGGCCTCCACGGCCGCACAAAGCTCGGCATGAGCGTCACGGGCCTCACGATGTGGCGCACGGCCCCGACGCCGGTCGGCGGCATCCATTTCGCGCCGAACCCGTACTGCTACCGCTGCCCGCTCGGCAAGAAGCCGGACACCTGCGACCTCGCCTGCGCGAACGCCGTCGAAGACCTCGTGAAAACCGCGACCTCCGGCCATCCGGGCGCGTTCATCGCCGAGACCATCCAGGGCAACGCGGGCATCGTCGTGCCGCCGAAAGGCTATTTCCAGCGCGTGAAGGAAATCCTCGCGCAGTACGGCACGCTGCTGATCATCGACGAAGTCCAGACGGGCTTCGCGCGCACGGGCAAGATGTTCGGCATCGAGAATTTCGACGTCGTGCCGGACATCATGTGCATGGCGAAAGCGCTCGGCAACGGCGCGCCGATTTCGTGCTTCATCTCGACGGCAAAAATCGCCGACACCTACACGCGCCCCGGCGCCTCGACGCTCGGCGGCAACCCCGTGTCGTCGACAGCCGGCCTCGCCGTGCTTGATTATATCGAAAAGCACGACCTCTGCAAAAACGCGGCGGAGCGCGGCGAGCAGCTGCGTGCGGGCCTCCGCGACCTCCAGACGCGCCACGGCGTCATCGGCGACGTGCGCGGCCTCGGCCTCATGGACGGCGCGGAATTCATCCACCCGGACGGCACGGAAGCGCCGGAACTGCTCGACGACGTGCTCGAAGAAATGAAGGACCGCGGCTACATCATCGGCAAGAACGGCGCGGGCCGCAACGTCATGGCCTTCCAGCCGCCGCTCGTCATCACGGAGCAGAATGTGGACGATGTGCTTGACGAACTCGACCGCGTACTGACGGAGAAACATCTCTGATATGGCAAAGAACATTTGACAAAGGCACGTTGTTCTGCTAAAATATATTTCGTTCACGACGCAAGTCCAGAACTGCCGGTGTGGCGGAATTGGCAGACGCAGCAGACTCAAAATCTGCCGTTGGCAACAACGTGCCGGTTCAAGTCCGGCCACCGGCACCACGATGAAATAAGGAAGGAACCACGTTTTGTGGTTCCTTTTTCTGTATACAGATTGCACCCACGGACACAAACGCCGTATGAATGGTTTTTTCGCCTCCCTCCCAGAGGGAGGCTGCCGTTGGAGTTTCCACTCTGTGAATCGAGGTTTTGAAATTGACGTTTGCTCCCACCATCGGCCTGATTGCCGAGTACAATCCTTTCCACAATGGCCATGTCTACCAGCTGGCGAAGCTCCGCGAGCTGCATCCTGATGCTGCGATCGTCGTCATCATGAGCGGCAGTTTCACGCAGCGCGGGGGTGCGGCGATTGCGGACAAGTGGACGCGGGCGGCGTGGGCCGTGCGCGGCGGAGCGGATTTGGTGCTCGAACTCCCCTACGCCTTCGCCTGCCGCAGTGCCGAGCACTTTGCGAGCGGCGGCGTGCAGTGCCTCGCAGGGCTCGGCTGCATCGATGCGCTGGCGTTCGGGGCCGAGGCGGAACATATCGAGCCGCTCGAAAAAGCGGCGGCATGCATGGACGATGCGGCGCTCCAAGAGGCGCTGCACGCGCGCATCGCGGGCGGCGCGTCGTATGCGGCGGCCATGGCAGCCGAGGTCGCGGCGCGGACAGGCGTCGCGGCGGAGGTGCTGCGCGCGCCGAACAATATTCTCGGGATGGAGTATTTGAGGGCTGTACGGCGGTTTGCGCCGGAGATGGAGACGCTACTCGTGCAGCGCGTGGGAACAGATTACCACGATACGGACATGCATGGAAGATTCGCCAGCGCGTCAGCGATACGGGCGGCGCTGGAAGGGATTTATGGCGAGATTCCTTCGACTGCACAATCGGACTTATCCAACGTCCTACCTTCGCCACTCCTTCCGTCAGCTTCGCTGACAGCTCCCTCTGAGAGGGAGCCTTATATTGCTCTACAACGTGTAATGCCAGAGGATTGCCTTGCAGCTTTGATGGCAGCCCTTCCCGACCGCCTCCCCCGCCAATCCCTCCTGCTCCGTCCCCTCCTCTCCCGTCTCCTCCTCCTCGACGCTGCTTCGCTCTCCGCCGTCTGCGGCATGGGCGAGGGGCTCGAGCACCGGCTGATGGAAAAGGCGCGGGAGGCGCGGTCGTTCGAGGGGCTGGTCGGCGCGATGGCGACGCGGCGGTATCCTCGGAGCCGCATCGCGCGGCTGCTCGTGCATGTCTTGACGGGATTCACGGCCGAGGCGGCGGCCGCGTTCGATGCGACGGGGCCGCGCTATCTGCGCGTGCTCGCGATGGACGCGCGCGGCGCACAGCTGCTGCATCAAGCAAAGAAAACGGCCCGCCTTCCAATCATTACGAAGACGAGCCAGTTTTTGAAAAGCAAGGATATGTTGCGGACATGGGAAGACCTCACGCCGCTCCAGCAGATGCTGCTCTACGACGTCCGCGCGACGGAGCTGCGGGAGCTTTCCCTTGCTTCCAAAGGAACGTATTGTCGAGATTTCTTGACATCCCCGTACGTTGTTCGAGCGTCTTGCGAAAAATAGAATCCTGTGCTATACTACATCTGTAAGCACAAGGATATCGCACACCATGCTGTGCACCGAAACAGCCCCTGCAGTTCAGTCACCTGCAGGGGCTGTTTTTGTGTCATCATTGGTTAGTCAGGCCAACAATGACAACATCGATGAAGCTGTCGTCAACGGCAAAAGTGGTCGTAGATCATGTCTGCAATCAGACTGGCGATGATACTGACGACTAATGACACAAGAATACCGTCCATGCTGTTTCACCTCCCTCCACCTGTCGTAGGTTTCGAGGTAACGACAGCAAAAACAGTATATCATAGAGTTCAACAAGAATCTATAAAATTATGTGAAGCAGTAGATTTCCACGGCCCCCGCTACGGTTTCGATGTCCAGCGGGAGCATGGGGCCTGCTTCGCCGTCGAGGTCGCTTTCGAGCGGGTCCCGGCGCGTCACGGCACATCCCAGGCCGTCCTGGACGACATGGGTCCCGGCACTGGCGTCGTTTTCATGGCGGCGGGGGAACCTACCATCTACTGGGCCGGCGACACGGTCTGGTACAAAGAGGTCGAAAAGGCGATCCGCACCTTCCAGCCGGAAGTCATCGTAGTCCACGCAGGCTCTGCCATGTGGGCGGGTGAACCCATCATCATGAACGCGGAGGATGTGATCGCGGTCTGCAAAGCGGCGCCAAACGCCAAGGTGATCGCCGTGCACATGGAGTGCTGCGACCACTGCATCGTTTCGCGGGCAGAGCTGCGGGCGAAGGCGGAGGCTGCCGGCATCTCCGAAGAACAGCTCCTCATCCCGGCGGACGGGGAGGAGATCGCGATCCAGCAGGAGGCAGCGTTTTAAATGAATAAGATCGGTTTCGGTTTTCTGCGTTTGCCGTTGCTGGACCCAAAGAACGACCAGACGACGGACTACGGAGAACTCAATAGGCTCTCGGAATCTTGACGAATCATGAGCCTAATAGTTGCCAAACGGCGGCATAAGCGAACCTTGACAAGTGAATATTATCCAAAGTGAAAAGTGGAATCTCAACCTGTTGCATTGAAAGGGTTACAGATTCCGAGAGGCTATTGATTTGAGTGGATTGGTTAGGTTGCAGATGTCGATTATTATGGCAGTG
>ONJV01000011.1:13067-33272 GCA_900318215.1 uncultured Veillonellaceae bacterium | reverse complement strand
CATTGCGGCAGACGGCTATTACATGCTGGCGCATGACACCAAGAGCCAAGCCGCTTTCATCGGAATCCGCTCTACGTTCTATCGCATCGCGTCGGTCTTTTCGCAAGGTGTGCTGGTGTATATCGCCGGATACATTGAGAATAAAACAGGCGATATTCCGATGTCCTGGCAGCTGACTTTAGGTGCTACGAGTGTCATTCTCTTCTGCGTAACGCTGTACCATATCTTCTTCCTGCCGAAAGAGAACAACTGGTGGGGGCCTGCCGGCATAACAGGCCCCTGCGGACCGGATACCGAAATGTTCATTGACACAGGCAAGCCTGCCTGCGGACCGAACTGCTCTCCTGCCTGCGACTGCGGAAAGTATTTGGAGATCTGGAACGACGTATTCATGCAGTATAATAAAACCGCAGAAGGAATCTTTGAACCCCTTGCCAAAAAGAACGTAGATACCGGAATGGGACTTGAGCGCACCATCTGCATTTTAGAGGGCAAAAAATCCGTATACGATACGGAAGCATTTACAGGCATTCTTGCCAAAATCAGCGAGCTGAGCGGAAAGCAATACGGTGAAAGCGAAGGCATAACCAAAGCCTTTCGCATTATTGCAGACCATACCCGCTGCGCAACCTTCCTGATCGGAGACCAACGCGGCGTAACGCCGAGCAATGTCGACCAGGGTTATGTGCTTCGCCGCCTGATTCGCCGCGCCGTTCGCTACGGCAGGCAGCTCGATATGCCTGCAAACTTCCTTTCCGAAATTGCAGAGGTGATTATTAACCAATATCAGGCAGCTTATCCGGAGCTGAAACAAAACCGCGAAAAGATTCTCGGCGAGCTTTCGCTTGAGGAAGAACGCTTTG
Organism: uncultured Veillonellaceae bacterium; assembly: GCA_900318215.1. Taxonomy (GTDB): domain Bacteria; phylum Bacillota; class Negativicutes; order Selenomonadales; family Selenomonadaceae; genus Selenomonas_C. The sequence continues at coordinate 32,409 of ONJV01000011.1, read as the reverse complement.
CCCGCACGCTTACGCAGGGGCTTCGCGAGTATACCAAGCTGACAGGCAGCATGGAAAAGGGCAGCATGATCGACGGCGCCACCGCGTTCCGCCTATACGATACCTTTGGTTTCCCCATTGAAATCACGCGCGAGCTGGCGGCAGAAAACGGCTTAAACGTGGATGTGGACGGGTTTGACGCCGCTTTCAAAGCACATCAGGCCAAGAGCCATGCCGGCGCGGAACAGCGCTTTAAAGGCGGTTTGGCGGATCAAACGGAAGAGACCGCTAAGCTGCATACGGCTACGCACCTGCTGCATGCCGCACTGCGTAAGATCTTGGGCGATGAAGTTGCCCAAAAAGGAAGCAACATTACGGCGGAGCGCCTGCGTTTTGACTTCTCCTTCGGCCGAAAGATGACGCCTGATGAAATTAAAGAGGTTGAACGGCTGGTCAATGAAGCGATCGAAGCCAAAGCGCCGATCACATGCGAGGAAATGCCGTTGGAGCAGGCAAAGCAAAGCGGCGCGATCGGCCTTTTTGAAAGCAAATATTCCGCTGATGTTAAAGTATACACCATGGGCAAATTCTCCAAGGAGATCTGCGGCGGACCTCACGCAAGCAATACCGGAGATTTAGGCAAATTCATCATAAAAAAAGAGGAAAGCTCTTCCGCCGGTGTGCGCCGGATTAAGGCTGTGCTGCAATAACGCCTCTGAAAAATACAAGCTCCCGCTTGAACCTTGTTTCAGCGGGAGTTTTTTTCACACTAAATATTCCGAAACCGCAACTATCTGCGCGCAAGAGAACCTTTTGTTTTCTTCTGTCTATTATGCTCTCCGTTTTTTTACTTTTTACACGCAATACACCCTGTTTTTCCGCTCCGTTTTTAGAAATCTTATGAATGCAAGCACATAATTACAAACAATTTAAAAACAATCTTTCGTAACTTATTCCACTCCTGATTCCAACATAACAAAAAAATCCTGCTTTCGGCAGGATTAAAAACAAAATATTTTTATAAAAGAAGCGCAATGCACATGGATGCAAAATGCTTCTTTTATCGCGATAACGTTTTTCAAAACGCACAACGCACTGTTTTTACACAAGCTCAAGGATCACGATCTCAGCAGCATCGCCGCGTCTGGGACCTTTTTTGATCATGCGAGTATAGCCGCCGCCCTGCTTAAGCTCCTCTTTGCGCTTTGCATACTTCGGAGCAAGCTCTCCAAACAGCTTGGACACCGCATAGTTATTAACGTCCTTATTATTGATCTTGTACATTTTCTTGCTCTCATTTTCCTTTCTGGGAGCAGGAACATTGTAAAGATAAGCCATCACCTGGCGGCGTGCATGCAGTCTCTCCGGAGTATCGTTCTTAAACTCCGTATCGATCGGCTGCTGCTTATCATTCATCACCTTTTTGGTAACGGTTACTTCACCGTCACAGGTGTTTACAGCCAATGTGATCAGTTTCTCAGCTACCTTGCGAACCTCCTTGGCACGAGCCTCGGTGGTCTCAATGCGGCCGTTTGTAATCAGCGCTGTTGCCAAGCCGCGCAGAACCGCATTTCTCTGATCTGTTGGCCGATTCAGCTTTCTGTTGCCAGCCATTTTCTTTTCCTCCTATATTATTCGTCGCTTTTATTCAGGGAAAGCCCGAGCGATGCAAGCCGCTGCCGCACTTCCTCCAGAGATTTTTTGCCGAGGTTTCTCACCTTCATCATGTCCACCTCATCACGGCGGATCAGCTCGTCAACCGTATTGATGCCGGCACGCTTCAGGCAGTTATAGGAACGCACGGAAAGATCCAGTTCATCAATCGTCATTTCCAGAACCTTAGTTTTCTTCTCCTCTTCCTTCTCCACCATCATTTCCAATCCGCCGACATTATCAGCCAAATTGACAAACAACGCCATATAATCACTCAGGATCTTTGCAGAAAGGCTGATCGCCTCCTTGGGGTTAATCGTTCCGTTTGTCCACACATCAATGGTGAGCTTGTCATAATCAGACGCTCTTCCGATTCTTGTGCTGTCCACAGTATAATTAACCTTCGTGATCGGCGTATAAATGGAATCCACCGCGATCGTATCAATCGGCATTTCCTCATACTTATTGTTTGCAGCGCTGACATAACCGATGCCTTTAGAAAACACAAGCTCCATATTGAGCACAGCATTTTCACTCAGCGTTGCGATCACATGATCCGTATTGATAATTTCCAGGCTGCTGTCCCCGAAAATATCGCCCGCCGTAACCGTGCAGGGACCTTTCGCGTTGATATTCGCCGTAACAGGACCGTCGGAATGAAGCTTCGCATGAATTCCTTTGATGTTGAGAATGATTTCCGCAACATCCTCACTGATACCCGGAATCGCCGTAAACTCATGCAGCACGCCGCTGATGCGAATAGAAGTTACCGCAACACCGGGCAGTGATGACATAAGAATCCTGCGCATAGAGTTTCCAAGCGTATGGCCGAAACCTCTTTGCAGCGGTTCCACCACGAACTGTGCATAGGTGTTGTCATCACTGAGCTGCCTGCACTCAATCGTGGGCTTTTCAATTTCTATCATCATGGGAACCCTCCTTTATTATTATGAGGGCAAGCTACTTGCCTCAATTATTTCGAGTACAGCTCGACGATCAGGTGCTCCGCAATGTTCAGATCGATTTCCTCTCTCTTAGGCAGCGTTGCAACCGTAACGGCCAAATTGGCGCTGTCAAGCGTCAGCCATGCCGGAACAAGACGGGTCGTGCCTTCACGCAGCGCCTTGAGGTGCTCGATCAGGAGGTCGGTCTCAAGGGAGTCCGGATGGTCGTAGTTGATTTTCTGGCGCTCCTCGAACGGGAGGTCGTCATGCGGCCGATAGTAGTTGTCGTGATACATGACCGTGATGCGGTCGCCGAAATACGCCTTGAGCCGGTTCGTGAATGTCGATTTGCCCGAGCCCGTGCCGCCTGCGATGCCGATGATTGTCGTCTTCATGTTATCTCCCCGTACCTCGCTTGTCTTGCTGTGATTCTGCTTTTTCTTTCTCTGTCAATGCGTCAAGCGCCATCGCGAGCACGGTTTCGCTCGCCTGCTGCTTGACCTCCATACGCGTGCCGCGAAAATGGTTTTCGCGCACGACCGTGCCCCACGGCCCGGATGCCGCCGTGTAGACGAGGCCGACCGGCTTTTCCGCCGTGCCGCCGCCCGGGCCTGCGATGCCTGTCGTCGCGAGGCCGACATCCGTACCGACCGCGCGCCGCACGCCCTCGGCCATCTCGCGCGCCGTCTCTTCCGAGACCGCGCCATGCGCCGCGAGCGTCGCATGCTGCACGCCGACGAGCTTTTCCTTGACCTCGTCCGAATATGAGACGACGGAGCCCATGACATAGGCCGAGCTGCCCGCAATGTCCGTCAGACGGCTCGTGACGAGGCCGCCCGTGCAGGATTCCGCGCAGGCAACTGTGAGGCCGTGCGCCGCGAGCACCTTGCCCAGCCGCACTTCAACGGGCTCGTTTCTGCTTCCAGACGTGCTCATTCCTTGTCCACCCTTTCGCCGACGACATCATACGTGAAGCCCTGCAGGACTTTCACGCGCACGATGTCGCCGGGCTGGCTGTCCGTGTCGCCCTCGATGTAGACCTGTCCATCGACATCCGGCGCCTCGCGGTACGAGCGGCCGACGGCGATGTTCTGCTGCTCTTCGTCGCGGCCTTCGACGAGCACGTCGAGTTCGCGGCCTTCGAGTTCCTGATTGAGCTCTTCCGAAATCTTGCACTGCACGCTCATGAGGTCGTGGTAGCGCTCCTGCATGACGTCTTCGGGCACCTGATGCGGCATGTCATAGGCCGGCGTGCCCTCTTCGCGCGAATACGTGAAGACGCCGACTTTGTCGAGGCGCATCTCTTCGAGGAAGTTCCGCAGCGTCTGATACTGCGCATCCGTCTCGCCCGGGAAACCGACCATGAACGTCGAACGAATCGTCACGCCCGGGATGCGCTCGCGCAGCTTCTGAATCAGCGCGCGCATGGATGCCTGCGTATCGGGACGATGCATGCGGCGCAGCACTTCGTCGTGCGCATGCTGCATCGGGATGTCCACGTATTTCACGAGCTTCGGCTCTTTTGCAATCGTCTCGATGAGCTCGTCATCAAAATACGTCGGATAGCTGTAGAGCGTGCGAATCCAGCGGACATCGTCCACTTTGCAGAGCTCCCGCAGCAGCTTCGCAAGGCATGGCTCGCCATAGATGTCGCGGCCATACTCCGTCGAGTCCTGCGCAATCAGCACGATTTCCTTGACGCCTTTCGCCGCGAGGTTCGCGACTTCGTCCCTGATGTCCTCGATCTTGCGGCTGCGGTATTTGCCGCGGATGTACGGAATGGCGCAGAACGCGCAACGGTTGTTGCATCCCTCGGCAATCTTGACATAGGCCGTATACGACGGCGTCGTCGTGATGCGCGGCGTGTGCTCGTCGTAGAGCAGCTCGTCCTCGCCCGCGATGACGACGCGATGGCCTTTGAGCGTCTCCTCAACGGCTTCCATGATGCGGTTCCAAGCGCCCGTGCCGATGATGGCGTCAGCCTCCGGCATCTCATCGAGGAGCTCCTGCTTGTAGCGCTGGCCGAGGCAGCCCGCGATGATGAGGCTGCGGCAGCGGCCCGACTCCTTGTACTCCGCCATGTTGAGGATGGTCGTGATGGACTCCTCTTTCGCCGACTTGATGAAGGCGCACGTATTGACGATGAGGATGTCGGCCTCCGATGGATCCGGCGTGATTTCGATGCCGTGATCCCGCAGGATGCCGAGCATCATTTCTGTATCGACGAGATTTTTCGAGCAGCCGAGGCTCACAAAACCTGCTTTCAAAATGGTTTCCCTCCAAAATATATGTTACTTGCTTGCTTTGCTGAAACGGATGTACTTGACCCAGCGGTCGAGGAATTCATGACGCTGTTCGTCCGTGAAATCGGGCTTCTGCGTGAACAGCACGAGATTCTTGCCCGCGAACTGCTGATAGGCGAGCGTCGCGCGATTCGTCGGCAGGAAGTCGAAGCCTTTCTGCCAGAGGATGGTCTGCGCCTCGTCGGAAAGCAGCCAGTCGATGAATTCGCCTGCCGCCTGCTGGTCATCCGGCTTCGCCGATGCCAGCACGCCCGCACCTGCGAGCGTGTAAGCCGTGCCATCGGCTGGATAGATGATGCGGATGGGATAACCGTCCGCGACATAGCGCAGCGTCTCACTCGCCACGGCAATCGAGATGTCCGCCTCGCCCATGCCGACCTGGCGCACGGGGTTCGAGAGATACTTCGTGTACTGCACAACCTGCGGATGGATGCCGCGCAGGATGCGGTAGGCCTCCTCGTCGCCAAACTGCGCAATCAGAGAATAGAGCAAGTTCGCCGCGGCATCGGCCGCGACAAAATCCGTCATGCTGATGCGGGTTTCCCCGCGCGAAAGCTCTGTCCATGTGTCCGGCACGTCCTTGAGCGTGCGCAGATAGTCGCTGTTGACGGCAAAGACGACCGGGTCATACCAGACGCCCGTCCACGCGCCCTGCTCCTGCCGGAATTCCTCCGGCACGGCATCCGTCGCTTCGGAATCATACGGCGCGAACGCGCCGCGCTTCGAGAGCTCCGAGAGTGTCCTTTCATCCGCGAGCACGAGCGCGGCCGAGCGGTCATCCTTTGTGGCACGGTCTAAAAGGTCTTTCGAGGAAAGCGGCACGAAATTCACGCGCACGCGGCTTTTTTTCTCATAACCATCCGAAAGCAGCGCCGCATGCTCTGCGGGGAGCGTCGTATAGACCGTGAGCTCCCGCATCGCGACGCCTTTCTCCACATGGCCTGATCCCGCCAGGTACGCTGACCCGGCGACGACGACCACGACGAGCAGGAACGCCGTCAGGAGCAGCGTCGTATAACGTCTCATGGCACGCCTCCGCTTCCTTTCTCTCAAATTCCTTCCAAATTAAACTCTCCCCATTATATACAAAAGAGAACGGAAACACAAGGATTTCCGTTCTCCATTCAGGCTCCCTCCCAGAGGGAGCTGTCGCCGCAGGCGACTGAGGGAGTCCCCTGCACGACAGATCAATCAGTAAAACACACCTTCTGCGGGTGCAAATAAATCAGAACTGGAACTTTCCGAGCGATGCCTGCAGGTCCTGCGCGAGCTTCGCGAGGCTGCCGCTCGCCGTCGCGATTTCCGACGCGCTTGCGGACTGCTCCTCCGTCGCGGCCGAGACCGTCTGCATCTCGTCGCTGACCCGGTGTCCCTGGTCGCTGATGGTCTGCACCTGCGACGTGATGTTCTGCGCGTCATCATCGGCCGACTGCACGGATACATTCACCGCTTCGACCTGCTTCGTGACCTCTTCGACGAGGCTCTGGATCTGTCCGAAAACCTCGCGCAGAGCATCGACGCTCGTCGCGCCGTTCTCCACAGCCTCGCGGCCCGTCTGCATCGAGGCGACGGCCGCATCCGTATCCTTCTGAATGGCCATGATGAGTTCGGCGATGCGCTGTGCCGCTTCCGCCGATTCCGATGCGAGCTTGCGCACCTCGTCGGCGACGACGGCGAAGCCGCGGCCATGCTCGCCCGCGCGCGCTGCCTCGATGGCCGCATTGAGCGACAGCAGGTTCGTCTGCTCTGCGATGCCCGAAATCGTCTCGACAATCGTGCCGATTTCCTTCGACCGCGCGCCGAGCTTGTCGACGATGGCCGCCGACTCCGCGACATTCTTCGCGGCCGACTGGATCTTCTCGATGCTGCCGCCCACTTCCTGTGCACCGGCCGCTGCATACTGTGTCGCCGCTTCGGCGCGCTTTGCGGCCTCGCCCGACTGCGTCCGGATGTCATCGACGCTGCCGCCGATCTGCCCAACGGCCTCGGAACTCGAATCGACCGCGCCCTGCTGCTCAGCGACCGCGCCTGCCGCATCCGTCACCGACTGCGCAACCTGGTTCGACGCCTGTGCCGACTGCTCCGAGCTCGCCGTGAGCTCCTCGCTCGCCGCCGCAATCTGCTCAGCCGTGTCGTGCGTCTTGTGCATGAGGCTGTTGAGGCTGTCACGCATGTTGATGATAACATTCGCCATGTCGCCAAATTCATCCCCGCGCACAACTTTCTGTTCCGTCAGGCGGAAATCGCCATCGCCGAGCCGGCGGCAGGCATCCATCATGTGATGGAGCGGTGTCGTGATTTCCCGCGAAATCCAGATGGTGAAGATGACGAGCAACGCAAGCGCGATGAGGCAGTAGATGAGCATCAGCATGCTCGCACGCGACGACTGCGCCTCAACATCCTGATACGTCGCCTCGGCCGCATCGCGCACGCGCCCCTGCTCCTTCTCAAGAGCCGTGCGCAGGTCTGTCGTCTTCTGCGCCGTATCTTTCGAATAATAAGCAGCTGCCCCGGCTTCGTCGCCAGATGCCTGCAAGTCGACGACGCGATTAATCGAAGCATCAAATGCTTTCCAAGCGTTCTGAATGTCCGCGACATTGCCATCAAACTCTGCTACGGACTCCATCTGCGAACTCTGATAGCCCTGCATGTTCTCGTCGAACTTCTGCTCGATTTCCTTAATGTCCTTGCGCAGGTCCTCGAACCGCGCCTGGTCATGCGCCGCCATCGCGAGTGCCGCGCGCGACTGCATATCGCGCATCATGTACTTCGCATCGCCGATGCGATCAATCTGCTGCAAATTCTCCTTGTAAACGATTTCCAAACTGTCGTGCGACGACTGGATGGTCGAGCGTCCCATGAAGCCGATGGCCGCCATCCCAAGCGCCGCCACGACGACAAGGATCAGGATCTTGTACACGACCCTCAGATTCTTGATAATCCCCATAAAAATACCCTCTTTCTCAACATATTGCCCTGAGAAACATATCTTCTATCTTCAGCTCTCATTCGAGAGTTCCTGAACGGCTTCCTGATACGCCTGCTTGCCCGTCATCTGGAAAAGGCGTTCGTAGCACTTCTTCGCAACGGCGGGATTCTTCGCATAGAGGCGGTTGCCCGTGCGGCACGAAGATGCCATGAGCGCGAGCGCTGTCTCGCTCTTCTGTGCGCAGAGCTCCTTGATGAACGTGCGGCCGAGCGCAATCTCCCGGTCATTCGCGGCCTCGAGCCATGCGGGCTTTTCGAACTGCCGCAGAAAGCCCGTCTTGTCCCAATACGAAAACGAGCGCTTCTCGACTGGCAGGTCTTTTTCCTCCGTATACCAGCGGATGACCTCGAGCGCGATAGCGAGGTCTTCTTCGAGTGCGACCGGCGTCTTGTAATCCTCCTGCGGCATGTCGCCAAGGATCGTCCAGACATTGTAAAAGACATCACATTCGTCAACAATCAAGCCGCGCACGCGGTTCGGACGCTCCTTGCCCGTTTTCGGGTCATAACCGCAGGCCTCGAGGATGCCGAATGGTGCGAGATGATACAGCGGGTACCACCAGGCATAAATCATGTCATAAACGGTCGGATTCATGCGCTGGATGTTCTCGACCGCCGTCTTGAGGTCGTCGAGCGTCATCTGGTACGGCGTCTGGAACGTATAGTCCGCGAACTGCTTGCGAAGCGCATCGAGCGTGATTTCATGCCCCTCGAATCCGAATGTCCGCTCATACCGTGCGATGGCCTGCATATCTGCGGGCACGAAAAAACGATTCGCCATCGTGCATCCTCCTCGAACATACCTCTTGCTATGTTCTTTCGACGCACGATGGCGAAATCCTTTTTTCGGAACAAAAACCATTCCTCGATTTGATTGCTTTTTCAGCCTGCAAAACGCGAGCGCAGCAGCTTGATTTCCGCCGCATATCCCGCCGCATCATTCGGCGTCTCGAGGATGAACGGCAGTCCGCGCAGCTTCGGATGGTTGAGGACGCGCACGAGCGCCTCGAGGCCGATCTCGCCCGCGCCGATTTTCGCATGGCGGTCTTTATGAGCGCCGCGCGGGTTCAGGCTGTCATTGAGATGGATGGCACGCAGACGGCCGAGGCCGATGATGCGGTCAAACTCCGCAAGCACGCCATCGAGGTCGCCCACAATGTCATAGCCCGCATCCCAGACATGGCACGTATCGAGGCAGACGCCGAGATGATCATCGAGTTCCACGCGGTCGATGATGGCGCGCAGTTCCTCGAACGACCGCCCGACCTCCGTGCCCTTGCCCGCCATCGTCTCAAGCAGCACCGTCGTCGTCTGCTCGGGCTTCAGCACATGATTCAGCTGCGCCGCGATGAGCTCGATGCCGCGCTCCGCACCCTGCCCGACATGGCTGCCGGGATGGAAATTATAGAGTTCGCCGGGTGTCTGCTCCATGCGCACGAGATCGTCCGCCATCATCGTCTCGGCAAACGTCCGCAAATTTTCCTTCGCTGCGCAGGCATTCATCGTATACGGCGCATGGGCGACAATCGGGCCGAACGCGTGTTCCTTCATCAAAGCGCGCAGCCGCGCCGCATCGTCGGGGTCGATGTCCTTTGCCTTGCCGCCGCGCGGATTGCGCGTGAAGAACGCAAACGTCGAAGCATCGAGATCGAGCGCCGCCTTGCCCATCGCCTCATAGCCTTTTGCCGATGACAAGTGACAGCCGATGTAAAACGTCCCCATCACTTCACCCGATACGCCGCGACGATCTCGCCGACATAGAGGATGTGGTTGTCGCATTTGCCGTCTTTTTCAGGATAGAACTGCTCGCGGTTCTCCTTCGTCATCGCCATCGGGTCTTTCTGCTGCTTGTAGACGACGCGGCACTCGAGCGTCAGCGGGAACTCGCGGATGGCCGGAACGCCCGTGACCTCGCCGTCTTCGAGCGTCAGGCCGCATTCCTTGATTTTGTCCAGATTGCGTCCGCTCTTCGATCCGCAGACGCCGAGCACCTGTTTTGCCTGCTCGCCCGTGCCGACCGCGATGTTGAACACACCGGTCTTGTCGAGCAGGCCGCGCGTGAACCGGCTCTCGCGCACGAACGTCTTGAACACCGGATGACGCCAGTCAATGCCGAGCGCCCCCCAAGAAATCGTCATCGCATTGACCTTCGCGCCGTCCTTCGTCACCAGCAGCACACCCGACTGCAAAGCCTGAAGGATTTCCGTCGCATGTTCCAGCACATCGATTTTTTCTTTCATTGTATCTGCTCCTGTTCTATCAAAATACGCTTTATGATGCTTCTACATCCATCCGCCTGTTTCCTGCTTTCTCCGTCTCATTTCAAATGATGCTTCAGCCACCGCATGAGCACCTGCACGTGGTTCTGCTCCGTGTTCTTCGTCGCGTAGACGAGCGTGACGTCGCCTTCCGCGAGATTGCCACGGAGTTTTTCGACGAAAGCCTTCGCTTCATCGCTTGCTTCGAGCTCATCGAGATAGTCCGCAGCGAATCCCTCGAACGGGATGCCGCCCGTATGGTAGAGTTTGCGAAGTTCCGGCGACGGCGTGATTTCTTTCGCCCAGACGTCAAGCTTTGCGCGTTCTTTCTTCATGCCGCGCGGCCAGAGGCGGTCGACGAGGATGCGGCGGCCGTCGCTCGGCTCGACTTCTTCATAAATGCGTTTCATCTTCAACGTTCCCATGCAATCTTCCCTCCACATCTTTCCTTCAGTATGGCGCGAAATCGATGGAACGTCAAGAAGCCTGCAAAGGATTGATGGATTCTTCCTTCGCAGGCTTCTTCATAAACTTTGATACGCCCTACCTCCGACACTCCTTCAGTCAGCTTCGCTGACAGCTCCCTCTGAGAGGGAGCCTTGCAGAAAAAGGCACGTTTGGCAACAGATGGTATCGAATTTAATTGGTGAGTACAACAACTTCGTATGGACGCAGAGCGTCACGATTCTCTCCTGGATAATTGCTCAGGAGCGTATGCGGCGTTGAACTGCGATAGTCAGCAAGCGGCGCTTTCGTCTCTGTGCCGCGCAGGTTGCAGAGGACGCGGAGCTTCTTGTCTCCGAGCGTGCGCTCGTAGGCGAGGACGTCATTGTTTTCTGGTTCGAGGAACCTGACATCGCCCTCGGCGATGATTGGCAGTTCCTTGCGCAGGCGCACGAGCTGCTTGTAGAACGCGCGGATGGAACCGGGGTCGGCGGCCTCGCGTTCAGCGTTGATGGCCGTGTGATTCTTGTTCACCGCAATCCACGGCGTGCCCGTCGTGAAACCGGCGTTTTCACCTGCCGTCCACTGCATCGGCATGCGGCCGTTGTCGCGGGAGCGCTCGCCGATGATTTTGAGCGTCTCGGCCTCGCTATGGCCAGCGTCGCGCAGAATCTTGTAATAATTGATGCTTTCGACGTCGCGATATTCGTCAATGCTTGCAAAGCCCGCATTTGTCATGCCGAGCTCCTCGCCCTGGTAGATGTAGGGCGTGCCGCGCATGAAATGGATGGCCGCCGCGAGCATCTTCGCCGATGCCTCCCAATACTTTTTGTCGTCACCAAAGCGCGAGACGATGCGCGGCTGGTCGTGATTGCACCAGAACAGCGCATTCCAGCCGCCGCCCGCCGTCATCTGCTCCTGCCAGTCGGCGAAGAGCTGCTTGAGCCTTCCAAAGTCCGGCGCCATCAGCGACCACTTGTCGCCGTTTTTGTAATCGACTTTGAGGTGATGGAAGCTGAACGTCATCGCGAGCTCGTGCTCGGCGGGCTTCGAGTAGCGGATGCAGTTTGCAATCGACGTCGAGCTCATCTCGCCGACCGTCACCATGCCGTCGATGCCGGCGTCATGCACGAGCTCCTTGAGATATTCGTGCACATGCGGGCCGTCCGTGTAATATTTGCGGCCATCACCCGCCGCGTCATCCTCGAACGCGCCCTTGCTGATGAGGTTCACGACATCGAAACGGAAGCCTTCGACGCCGCGCGCTTTCCAGAAGCGCAGCACGTTCTTGAGCTCCTCGCGCACGGCGGGGTTCTCCCAGTTCAGGTCAGCCTGCGTGACATCGAAAAGATGGAGATATGATTTGCCGAGCTCCGGCACATACTGCCAAGCCGGGCCGCCGAATTTCGACTGCCAGTTCGTGATTGGCGCGTCCTTGCCGCCGTCGCGGAAAATGTAGTAGTCCTGATATTTCTGGTCACCTGCGAGCGCCCGCTGGAACCACGTGTGCTCCGTCGACGTATGGTTGAACACCATGTCAAGCATGAGGCCCATGCCGCGCGATTTCGCCTCGCGGACGAGCGTGTCGAAATCGTCCATCGTGCCAAAACGTGGGTCGATGGCACAGTAATCAGCGACATCGTAGCCATTGTCGCGCTGCGGCGAAGGATAAACCGGCGTCAACCAGAGATAGCGCACGCCGAGGTCTGCGAGATAATCGAGATACTGCGTGATGCCCGCGAGGTCTCCCCATCCGTCGCCATTCGTATCCTGGAACGACTTCGGATAAATCTGATAGACGACTTCGTCATGGAATGACATGGTGCTGTTCCTTTCTCTCTATGTTTTACGCGGGCTGCACAGTTACCGCCGCTGCCACGCGATGCGCGACCGCGTCTTTTCCTGCGACGACTTTTCCGCCCGTCGGGAAGCTGAATGCCGCATGCTCTGCCGGATTCGTGACGACGCAGATGACGGTATCGGGATGCCCTGCCTTCCTGATTTTATCACGATCAAAACGTAACAGGGGTTCGCCTTTCGAAACATGATCGCCCTGCTTGACGAGGTACGTAAATCCCTCGCCGCCCATCGCGACGGTATCGAGGCCGACGTGGAGCAGGAGCTCCGTGCCGTCATCGAGCGTCAGGCCGATGGCATGGCGCGATTCCTCCATGAGCACCGTCACCGTCGCATCGGCCGGCGCCACGACGACGTCGCTTGTCGGGCGGATGGCGAATCCATCACCGACCATGCCAGCCGAGAACACGCCATCGTTCAGCGATGCGAGCGTGACGACCTCGCCAGTTCCCCCTGTGTAATGTATGAATCCCTCAGCCTTGTCTGAACAGCTTTGATGATTCTAGGATAGCATACTTGTTTATACAAATTAACGCTTTTTCTACGATTTTCTTATTGTTTTTATTGTTCCACAAAAGCAAAAACTTGACTTCGACGCCATATTCGCTAAAATAAGATGGTAAAGATGTGTGAACAAGCAAGAAAACAGGAGGTGATCCGATTGCCACATGCAAAATTCGATACCATCTACCGCGACCTGCGCGAAAAAGTCGAAGATGGCGAGTACCCGTTCCAATCATTCCTGCCGTCTGAGAACACCTTGACGGCCACGTACGGCTGCTCGCGCAACACCGTGCGCCGCGCCATCGCGGGGCTCATCGAGCGCGGCTACGCGCAGGCCATCCGCGGCAAGGGCGTGCGCGTGCTCTACCGCAAGGGACAGCAGAGCTCGTTTTCCATCGGCGGCATCGAGACGTTCAAGGAAAGCGCCGCCCGCAACCACCTGCACACGGAGACGCGCGTCGTGCGCTTCGAGATGATCGAGGCAGATGACGCGCTCGCCGCCCGCACGGGCTTCCGCACCGGAACGCCGCTCTGGCGCATCTGGCGCCTGCGCATTTTAGGCGGCCGCGCGCTGATCCTCGACAAGAATCTCTTCCGCGCCGACCTCGTGCCCGGCCTCACGCGCGCCATCGCCGAAAACTCCATCTACGAATACATCGAGCAGACGCTCCACCGCACGATCCAGACGAGCAAGCGCCGCATGACCGTCGAACACGCGACGCGCGAGGACGCGAAGTACCTCGACCTTGGCGACTACAACTGCCTCGCCATCATCGAAAGCCAGACATTTGACGAAAACGGCATCCAAATCGAGTGGACGCAGTCGCGCCACCATCCCGAGCGCTTCGCGTTCGAAGACACGGCCACGCGCCATCCGCATGCCTGACATTCTGTCCGATTGGTTCAAATTCCTTCTTTGCTACTTGCCCGATGTTTCTTCGTGTTGTATCGTAGAAACAGCAAGCAAGCCAAAGGAGGAATTTTTCTATGCCCGAAAAAGAACAACATGCATGGTGGAAAGAAGCCGTCATTTATCAGATTTATCCGCGCAGCTTCATGGATGCGAACGGGGACGGCATCGGCGACCTCGCGGGCATCACGCAGCGCATCCCGTATCTTTCAAAGCTCGGCATCGATGTCGTCTGGCTCTCGCCCGTCTACGCCTCGCCGAATGATGACAACGGCTACGACATCTCCGACTACCGCGCCATCATGAAGGATTTCGGCACGATGGAGGATTTCGATACGCTGCTAAGTGCCGCACATAAAGCTGGCATCAAGATCGTCATGGACCTCGTCGTCAACCACACGTCCGATGAGCATGCCTGGTTCATCGAGAGCCGCAAGTCGCGCACGAATCCCTATCGCGACTACTACATCTGGCGCGACGGCAAGGACGGCAACCCGCCGAACAACTGGGAATCGTGCTTCTCCGGCCCGGCGTGGCAGTACGACGAAGCGACCGGCCAGTACTACCTGCATCTCTTTTCCAAGAAACAGGTCGATCTCAACTGGGAGAACCCGAAGGTCCGCGATGAGGTCTACGACCTCATGACGTTCTGGTGCGACAAGGGCATCGACGGCTTCCGCATGGACGTCATCAGCATGATCTCGAAAGACCAGAGCTTCCCCGACGGCCCCGTGAAGCCCGATGGATACGGCGACTTCTCCCCGTACTGTATCAGCGGCCCGCGCGTCCATGAATTCCTGCAGGAAATGAACCAGCGCGTGCTCTCAAAATACGACCTGCTGACCGTCGGCGAGGCAGCCGGCGTCACGATTGACGAAGCAAAGAAATACGCACGCAGTGACGGCAAGGAGCTCGGCATGGTCTTCCAGTTCGAGCACGTCGATGGCGGCAACGGGCGCGGTAGCATCATCGCGAAATGGACGACGGGCAAGCCAAAACTCACAAATGTCCGCGCCATCCTGAACAAATGGCAGACCGAACTCGAAGGCTGCGCCTGGAACTCGCTCTACTGGGACAACCACGACCAGCCAAGATGCGTCTCGATGTTCGGCAACGACGCGCCAGAGTACCGCGTCCGTTCGGCCAAGATGCTCGCAACCTGCCTCCACATGATGAAAGGCACGCCCTACATCTATCAGGGCGAAGAGCTCGGCATGACGAATACGCACTGGGCGAGTATCGACGACTGCCGCGACGTCGAAGAAAAGAACGCCTGGCAGCAGTTCGTCATCGACCAGAAGCGCGTAAGCCCCGAAACCATGCTCGCCTGCTTCGACAACATGGCACGGGACAACGCCCGCACGCCGATGCAGTGGGACGCGAGCAAAAACGCAGGATTTTCGACCGGCACGCCCTGGATTGCCGTCAATCCGAACTACAAGGAAATCAACGCAGCCAGCGAAATCTCCGCCCCCGACTCCGTCTTCCACTACTACCAAAAACTCATCGAGCTCCGCCACGAGCACGAAATCATCGTCTACGGCAGATTCGTCCCGCTCCTCGAAGATGATTCCAGCATCTACGCCTACGCCCGCGAACTCGATGGCAAAAAGCTCCTCGTCGCCTGCAACTGGACGAAGGACGAAGCCCCCTGCACGCTCTTTGACGACGTGAACGGCACCGAGCTCATCAGCAACTACGCCGAACACAAAAAAGGCGCGCTCCAGCCATATGAAGCGCGCGTCATGTTACTCTGAAACTTCCCAATACCCCGATCGATTACTTCCCTTTCGTTTTAAGAAGCCTTTTTCCCGTAGCTTCGGCATGATTCGCTTGAGCGTTCCAATGGAAATATGCAGCTTCTCGGACAGTTGGACTTGTGTGGCATTTGGGCAATGCTTCAGAGTTTCCAATATTTGTTTTTCTCGTTCCTCCAACGAAGCAACTTCCAGCGTTTGAAGTTGCTTTTTCTTTTGCTCGATTTCATTAGTTGCATATTTGGTCTCATCGGTCTCACTTTCAGTCGCATGATTGGTCTCATCAGTCTCATTCACAAAAGAAGCAGGACTGACGACGCCATTTGCATCAAACGCAAATGGCTTCCGATAAAGGTTCATCCGCACCCATCCATCGAGATCAATAAGCTCTGGTTCTCGCAGACCGTACTCCCTGGCCTCTTGATAAATGCGCGGCATGCCGCTGCCCCATGCCTCTACGAGATGCAGATACGAAAACACCTCGGCAATCCCGCGATTCCAGATTTTCGAGACACCACGCTTCATCCGATCGAGCGTCAGATCGCGGTCGAGCTTGCGCGGCGTCGTGACTTCGAGACGGTCATCGTAAATCGCTACCTGGATTTTTCCGTCTTGGATATACGACCGATGGCAGACAGCATTCGCTATCATCTCACGGATGCTGAACAGCGGCAATTCATAAACATTCTGCATTGCCATCCCATGGAGCCGCCCGCCAACATTGATATGCTCGAGGACAAAATCGCGCGCCTCTTCGACCTGCTCATCAATCGGCCCCTTGATATCGCGTTTTGTGACGAAAATACTGCGCGTCGTCCCGCGAAAAACGGCACACTGAATCCATGCATCCGGACATTCGTCCAAACGGCCATCCAGCAGCTGATAACCGATGGAGGCATACGTCCTTCCATCCTCTTCGCGGATCAATTTCCATGCCATGAGCTGGCTGCGTCCAATTCTCTTCACATCAGCCTTCGACGCATCCGATGAAACATTCTCCAACGCATGACGGTACAACCGGTTGCAGAATGCATCAATCTCATCTTCTGAAAGTTCTCGTTTCGTCTTTCGCTGGTCGTAACTGAATCCCTCGCCGTCCTGAATCATCTCGCGTACGAACGAAAGCCCGCATCGACGCGTCGTCGCGGCAACACGAATATAAACGCCATCCACCTGCCCCTGGCTTCGGATGAAATACGGTCGATCCATGCCCGCAGAAATCTCGACGATGATAATATTCTTTCCATCGACAATCTGCGTCGTCACGCGCGGATAGATTTTTGGCTCGCAGCTGTCCACGATTGCATTCGTGATGGCATCAATCTTCTGAAAAATCTCCGCCCCATCAAAGCCGACAATCTCCACAGGGGCGTCGCTGACGCCAAACACGATGCGCCCGCCATTTCCATTGGCAAAAGCGACAATCGTCTTCATCCACGAAATCGTCTTGGGCGACACATCGACTTTGAATTCCAGCGACTCCGATTCACCTGCAAAGATTTCTTCCTTCGTCATGTCGTCAGCCCTTTCGCAAAT
Source organism: uncultured Veillonellaceae bacterium (assembly GCA_900318215.1). Lineage (GTDB taxonomy): Bacteria > Bacillota > Negativicutes > Selenomonadales > Selenomonadaceae > Selenomonas_C. The sequence continues at coordinate 15,276 of ONJV01000011.1, read as the reverse complement.
TAGCAAAAGAAGCCGCCGCGTTCTAGCCCGCGACGGCTTCTATTTTTCTCATGGTGGGCGATAACAGGATCGAACTGCTGACATCTTGCTTGTAAGGCAAGCGCTCTCCCATCTGAGCTAATCGCCCGTGGTGACGCCAATGGGATTCGAACCCATGAACCCGCCGTGAAAGGGCGGTGTCTTAACCGCTTGACGATGGCGCCATTGGCTCCCCGAGCAGGATTCGAACCTGCGACAGCCTGATTAACAGTCAGGTGCTCTACCGGCTGAGCTATCGGGGAATCAGGTCGGCTTTTTGCCGACGAAAGATATTATACGGTATCCTAGGAAAGATTGCAAGCATTTTTTTCGAGATACACGATGTCTCTTCTTTTTTTGCCGCAATATGATATATATCTATCTTTTACAAAAATAATTTTGAAACTATACTTGCAAAATGATAGAATTCATGCTATCATACAGTCAACAAATGAAACGAACACGTCATTTATAGAGAGGTGCGTTGATAATGAAAAATCATCATGGACAGGTGGAGGCGTGGATCGGCGTCGATGTCGGCACGACGGGTGTGCGGGCCATTGCCTACAGCATCGACGGCGAAAAGCTCGCATCGTCCGAAGCGTTCTACCCGCTCCTGACGCCGCACACGGACTGGGCAGAGGAAAATCCGCTCGAAATCTACGAGTCGGTCGAAAAAGTCATCCGCGAGACCGCCGCGACGCTGCGCTACCGCAACGGCATCGCAACCGGCATCGCGCTGAGTACCGTCATGCACAGCTTCGCGCCGCTCGACGAGCACCGCCGCCCGATGACGAACATGATCACCTGGGCCGACAGCCGCAGCGCGGACATCGTGCGCGAGATGAAGCAGGATGCGGCACTCGCGAAACGCTTCTATGAAAAGACGGGCTGCCCCGTTCACACCTGCTACCCGCTCGCAAAAATCCTCTGGCTCCGCAAGCATCTGCCCGAGCGTTTCGCGCAGATGCATTACGTCGGCTCGCTCAAGGATTATCTTTTCGAAAAACTTACGGGTGTCTTTGCCATCGACCACTCCGCTGCGAGCACGAGCGGCCTCTATAACGAAGCAGACATGGACTGGGATGCGGAAATCCTCAGCTATGCGGGCATCACGCGCGACATGCTGCCGCCCATCGTCTCGGGGACGCACGCAGAATCGCTCACGGCCGAGGCCGCCGAAGCGACAGGCCTCCCTGCCGGGCTCCCCGTCGTCATCGGTGCGACGGACGGCGTGCTCGTCAATGTCGGCATCGGCGCCGTCGAGCCGGGACAGCTCAGTGCGACCATCGGCACGAGTGGAGCGCTACGGATGCTCACGAACCGCCCGATGACCGACCCGAAAGGCCGCACGTGGTGCTACAACCTCGTTGATGATATCTGGGTCGCCGGCGGCGCCATCAACAATGGCGGCATGATCCTGCGCTGGGTGCGCGACCGCATCTGCCACTACACGAAAGCACATCTCGAGAACCTCGACGTCGATGGCTACGACCTCATGACGATGAAGGCCGCGCACGTCCCGGCTGGTGCTGGCGGGCTCATCATGCTCCCCTGCTTCACGGGCGAGCGCTCGCCGTATTGGAACTCGGAGCTGCGCGGCATGATCCTCGGCCTGACGCTGAACCACAGCCGCTCGCACATCATCCGCGCGGCGATGGAGGGTATCTGCTATAGCATGAACGCCGTCATGAAAGCACTCGAAGGCTTTGGCGAGGTCAAGGACATCCGCGTGAGCGGCAGCTTCACGAAATCGACGCTCTGGCTCCAGATCCTCTCCGACGTGCTCGGGCGCGAGCTCACGCTGCCGGAAAACAGCGAAGGTGCCGCGTTCGGCGCCGCCGTGCTCGGCTTCATTTCCACGGGCAGGCTCTCGAGCATCCGCGAGACAGCCGGCCTCGTGAAAGCAAAGCGCCGCTACACGCCGATTCCGGAGAACGAAGCCGTCTACCAGCAGCTCTTCGCCATCTTTGAAAAGCTCTACTGGACGAACCAGGAGACGTTCGCCGCCATCACATCGTTCCAGCAGGAACATCCCGTCACAAAGCTCTGATTGCAGAAAGCGTCATATATTTAGGAGGACATTCATCATGGCAAACATGGACATCGGCATGGTCGGCATGGCCGTCATGGGCAGCAACCTCGCTCTCAACATGGCAGATCACGGCTATCAGGTCGCCTGCTACAACTA
>ONJV01000011.1:0-13032 GCA_900318215.1 uncultured Veillonellaceae bacterium | reverse complement strand
ATGATGATGATCATGGCAGGCAAGCCCGTCGATTCGATGATCGAACAGCTCATCCCGCTGCTGGACAAAGGCGACATCATCATCGACGGCGGCAACTCGTTCTTTGGCGACACGATGCGCCGCTATGACACCTGCAAGGCACACGGTCTGAACTTCTTCGGCACGGGTATCTCGGGCGGCGAAACCGGTGCGCGCCGCGGCCCCTGCATCATGCCCGGCGGCGACAAAGACGCTTATGATTCCGTCCAACCCATTTTCGAAGCCATCGCGGCAAAAGCAGATGGCGCACCGTGCTGCACGTACATCGGCGAAAGCGGTGCCGGCCATTTCGTCAAGATGGTGCATAACGGCATCGAGTACGCCGACATGCAGCTCATCGCCGAATCGTACCTGCTGCTCAAGTATGCCGGCGGCCTCCCAAATAATGAAATCGCAAAGATTTTCCGCACATGGAACAAAGGCGAACTCAAGAGCTACCTCGTCGGCATCACGGCAGATGTGCTCGCCGAGCACGACGATCTCGGAGGTGGCTTTCTCGTTGACAAGATCGTCGACAGCGCAGGGCAGAAAGGCACGGGCCGCTGGACGAGCATCGAAGCTATGAAGGAAGGTGTCAACACCTCGCTCATCACGGCCGCCTGCAACGCGCGCGTCATGTCGAACCAATCGATGCTCCGCCAAAAGATGCAGCAGGCGCTCCCTGCCGCCAATCTTGCGCACAAGAGCGGGCAGGCCTTCATCGACGACGTCGAAGCCAGCCTCTACACGGGCAAGATTGCCGCCTACGCGCAGGGCTTCGCGCTCTACCGCGCCGCCTCTGCGCACTACAGCTGGCAGCTCGACTACAGCCGCATCGCCTCTATTTTCCGCGGCGGCTGCATCATCCAGGCGGCGTTCCTCGAAAAGATCACGGAAGCCTACGAAAAGACGCCAGACCTCGAAAACCTCATGGAAGATGCGTTCTTCCTCCAGCGCATCCAGCAGAACCTGCCAGCGCTGCGCCGCACGGTCGCGTTCGGCATCACCTGCGGCTTGCCCATCCCGGCGCTCGCGAATGCCGCAAGCTACATCGACACGACGCGCAGCCCGCTCCTCGGCGCGAACCTCATCCAGGGATTACGCGACGACTTTGGTGCACACACGTATCAGCGCACCGACCGCGAAGGCGCATTCCACCACGATTGGCCGCAGAACTGACTTTCCTTCCGAATGTTTGCAAAGGAGCTGACATCTCATGCCGTTGTTCATCCTCGCCGCAGGCATCGTGCTGCTGTTCTTCCTGATCGTCAAAGTGAAGCTCAACAGCTTCCTGTCCCTGCTGCTCGTCGCGGGCATCCTCGCGTTCTGCGAAGGGCTGCCCATCGGTAACATCGTCCCGACCATCGAAAAAGGTCTCGGTGCCACACTCGGCGGTCTCGCCATCGTCGTCTCGTTCGGCGCCATGCTCGGCAAGCTGCTCGAAGAGAGCGGCGGCGCCCAGCGCATCGCCACGACGCTCATCCACGTCTTTGGCAAGAAAAACGTCAAGTGGGCCGTCAGCCTCACGGGCTTCATCGTCGGCATCGCGCTCTTCTACGAGATTGGCTTCGTCCTGCTGATTCCGCTCGTCTTCACGGTCGCAGCCGCTGCTGGCGTGCCGCTCCTCGAAGTCGGCATCCCAATGGCCGCAGCGCTCTCCGTCACGCACGGCTTCCTGCCGCCGCATCCGGCACCAACCGCCATTTCCGTCATCTACCACGCTGACATCGGCACGACGCTGCTCTACGGTGCTATCATCGCCATCCCGACCGCCATCGTCGCCGGCCCGCTCTTCTGCACGACGGCAAAGCACATCCATCCGAATCCGCCTGACGGCATGATGAGCAAGAAAACATTCCGTGAAGAAGACCTGCCGAGCTTTGGCACGTCCGTCGCCACGGCACTCGTCCCCGTCGTCCTCATGGCCGCCTCCGCCATCGCCAAGCTCGTGCTCTCCCCTGACACGCCGGTCTACCACGTCCTGACATTCTTCGGCGCGCCGGACATGGCGCTGACCGTCTCCGTCGCCATCGCGTTCTATACGTTCGGCGTCGCCCGCGGCCGCAGCCTCGAAGACGTCATGAAGACCGTCGAGAGCGCCGTCAAGACCATCGCCATGATCCTCCTGATCGTCGGTGCCGGCGGTGCACTCAAGCAAGTCCTCATCGACAGCGGCGTCGGCAACTACATCGCGACGCTCGTCGAAGGCTCCGACCTCTCGCCGCTCGTCCTCGCCTGGCTCGTCGCCGCCGTCATCCGCACGGCCTGCGGCAGCGCGACCGTCGCCGCCATGACATCTGCAGGCATCGCCGCTCCAATCATCGCCGTCACGGGCGCAAATGCCGAGCTCATGGTGCTCGCGACCGGCGCAGGCAGCCTGATTTTCAGCCCGCCGAACGACCCTGGCTTCTGGCTCTTCAAAGAATTTTTCGGCATCACGGTCAAAGAAACCGTCCGCACCTGGTGCGCGCTCGAGACCATCATCGCCCTCATGGGCCTCGTCGGCGTCCTCCTCCTGAACACCATTGTCGGATAATACTTCAGCCCCTTTCCCAACTAAAGGAAAGGGGCTGTTTGCATCCCGTCCGCGAAATGATAAAATAGGAGCAAAGAGAGGCGACAACCATGACAGACAATACACAGCAGTTTCCTTTGCTCCGCAGCGCCTACGACGGCATGACGAAAGTCGAAAAGCGCATCGCCGACTACATCCTCACCCACCCTGACGCCATGATGGACATCACGATCGCCGAGCTCGCACAACAGGCGAAGAGCTCGGAGATCACCGTTTCGCGCTTCTGCAAGAAGCTCGGCTTCAGCGGTCTCCAGAGCCTCAAGATTGCGCTCGCGAGCACGCGCAAGGAGACGCCTGAGAACTACCTCGAAATCCATCCCGACGACGGCTATGACACCGTCACGGCCAAAGTCTTCCAGAGCATCATCGACGGCCTCACCGACACGCGGCGCCTGCTTGATCCCGCCGCCTGCAGCGCTGCTGTCGCAGCGATTGCCGGGGCGCGGCGCATCGCCGTCTACGGTTTTGGCAACTCCGCGACGGTCTGCTGCGACATCGAGACGCGGCTGCTGCGCTTCGGCCTCGTCGTGCAGGCATACAGCGACAGCCACCAGCAGGTCACGTCAGCCTCGCTGCTGACGCCGAACGACGTCGTTCTCGCCGTCTCGCATACCGGCGCGACGCGCGACCTGCTCGCGAGCATCCGCATTGCAAAGGAAAATGGTGCAAAAATCATCGCCATCACAAGCCATGCAACATCCGAACTCGCGAAAGCCTCCGACATCGTCCTCGTCGGCATGGGCCGCGAAGTCCGCTACTGCTCCGAAGCCGCCGCCTCCCGCCTCATCCACATGGCCATCGTCGACGTCCTCTACACCGGCCTCGCCATGCAAATGCCGGAGAGGTATCAGGAAAACCTCGAAAAGATGCGCGCGGCGATTGCGGAAAAACGACTGTAATTTATTTCCTATCTACTTTTATTTCAAGGAAATGGCACCAACTGGACAGGAATCCTTTGCATCTTCTGCCGCAGAGAGCTCGCCCTCCGGAATTTCACCCGCGATGGCCTGCGCCTGTCCCTCTTCATTCATGGAAAAAACGGCTGGGCACGTCCCTTCGCACATGCCGCATCCAACGCACAAATCCTGATCAACAACTGCTTTCATGATATCATTCTCCTTCCAAAACCAGGAGCAACGCCATCTTGAACTTTCCATCTGCTTTCACGCTGTGCAGGCCGCCTTTCGCGAAGCGGAACTGCTCGCCAGCGGAAATCGGATACTCTTTTCCCTCGTAACCGATGACCGCCTTGCCGTCCAGCGCAAAAACGATGGCATCCCCAGGTGCCGAATGCTCCGAGAGCCCCGTCCCTTCATCAAATGCCATGACGACGAACTTCATGGATGGCTGGCTCACGAGATCCATATTTACGATCTTGCCTTCCTGATACGGGATCAGGTCTTTCAGTCTGAAAACATTTTCTTCTTTGATGACCGGGTTCATGGTGGAATCCTCCTTTTCAAGCGCAATTTCCAGATACACGCTGTCTTCTTTCGCTGCCACGCCGATATCTCTGCCCGCAGGCTTTTTCATCAATTCCCCCGCAGAAAGTGCAACCATTCCTGCAGGCGCTCCCATGTCCAGGACGGAGCTCCCGCTCAGCTGAACCTGCAGGATGGGAACGGGATAGCTCTCAGCGCTGATGTCAGTCTCCTTTGCAAGCGAAAACACCGTCACGCCGCGCATGAGCTGGCCGGAAATCGTGCATCCCGGCACTGCCGGATTTTCCTCTGCGATGGAAAACACTTGATGTTCTCTCTTCATGAGCTCTTGGCCTCCCTTCATCTTCTGCCGTCATTATATCCAAAGATAGCCCGAAAATCTGTATCCACAGATACAGATTTCGAAAGTTTTTCGTGTATAATGGGGATGATACACGAAAGGAAGGAATCCGCATGGACGATGTGCTTCTGAAGAACTGTACGCTCTTCGCCGGACTGACAACAAAAGAGCTGCGTGACGACCTCTCCGTCGTACCGCAGCACATCCAGTTTTATGAAAAAGATGAAATCATCTTCCACTTTATGGAACAAGCAGAAACCATCGGCATCATTTTGAAAGGACAAGTTGATTCCATCAAGCCGTTTCCCAATGGCAAGGAATAGACACACCAAAGGCTGCCGCAGTCTGCTGAGACCGCGACAGCCTTTGGCATATCCATCATCATTTCCAATTTATCCCAGCAGCGCCTCGACCTGCTCTTTCGGCACGAGACCGACGGACTGGTTCGTGAGCTTGCCGTTCTCGAAGACGAGGAGCGTCGGGATGCTCATGATCTGGAACTTTTCGGCGAGCTTTGGCTGCTCGTCGACGTTGACCTTGCCGACTTTGACGTCCGTGTGCTCGCTTGCGACCTGGTCGACGATGGGCGAGAGCATGCGGCACGGGCCGCACCAGCTGGCCCAGAAGTCGACGAGGACTTTGCCCTGTGCGTTCTCGACTTCGCTTGCAAAATTTTCTGCCGTGATTTCTACCGTTGCCATGATGAAATTCCTCCTGTCATTTGATGATTTCATTATAGCCCCTAGGGGTATGTTTTTCCGTGAGCAGGTCACGCTAACACCTTCGCAGATACATTCCTACGAAAATTCACGACCTACCTTCGACACACCTCCAGTCAGCTTCGCTGACAGCCCCCTCGGAGAGGGGGCCAGAGGCCCGCGCTCATTTCGGGAATGAGTTCTTCGACGACGACGTAGAGCATCGCACCTGCCGCAAACGACAAGAGATATGGAAGAACGGGAATAACGAAGCTCGCGGCGAGGATCGTCAGGAAGCCGCCAATTGGCTCGACGATGCCCGAAAGCACGCCGAGGCGGAAGGCTTTGGCACGCGTCTCCCCTGCCGCCCTGAGCGGCATGGAGACGATGGCGCCCTCGGGAAAGTTCTGAATCGCGATGCCGATGGAAAGCGCGAGCGCGGCGCCGACGGAGATGTCGCCACCACCTGCTGCCCAGCCCGCGAGCACGACGCCGACGGCCATGCCTTCGGGGATGTTGTGGAGCGTGACGGCGAGCGCCATCATGATGGTCTTCGAAAGATGGCTCTGCGGGCCCTCGGCCTCGTCACTGTTCATGTGAAGGTGCGGGATGACATGGTCGAGCAGCAGCAGGAACAGCGTGCCAACCCAGAAGCCGGCGACGGCGGGCACGAACGCGAAATCGCCGAGGTATGCGCTTTCCTCCATCGCTGGAATCAGCAGGCTCCAGACGGACGCTGCGACCATGACGCCGGCCGCGAAGCCCATGAGCATCTTCTGAACGTGCATGGAGAGCTCATGCTTCATGCAGAACACGCAGGCCGCGCCGAGCGTCGTGCCGAGGAACGGGATGGCCAGCCCTTCGAGGATGACGGGCGAAAGGATTTCGTGCATGAAAAAACCTCCCTGTCGAATGGTTTCTGATGTTTCCATTCGACAGGGAGGAAAGAAATCCTGCTTTCGTCAATAGTTGAGGGGTCTGGGGGTTCAGATTTCACAGTCACTCCGGCAGGATGTCCGTGATGCTCTCATGCGCGAGCTCGATGGCCGTGCTGAGTTCTTCGCGCGTGATGTTGAGCGGCGGATTGAAATAGAGGATGTCGCCGAGCGGACGCAGGACGAGACCGCGTTCCAGGGCTTTCTTGTAGATGGCATAGCCCGTGCGCTTCTTGGCGTCGAGCGGCGTCTTCGCCTCCGGGTCTTTGACGAGCTCGATGGCATGAATCAGGCCGATATGGCGGATCTCTCCGACGTTCGGATGATGCGCAAACGCCTTGTCGAGCTCGGCCGTCAGCCACTTCGCATTCTCAGCAGCCGTTTCGAGGATGTGCTGCTCCTTCATGATTTTCTGCACGGCGAGCGCGGCAGCGCAGCCGATCGGATTGCCCGCATACGTATGGCTGTGCGGGAAGGCCTTGCCCTCGCCATAGTCGGCATAGAACGCGTCGTAGATTTCGTCGCTGACGCAGGTGACGGACATCGGCAGATAGCCGCCCGTCAGGCCTTTCGAGATGGTCATGACATCGGGCGAGATGCCGGCCTGCTCGCAGGCGAACATCGTGCCCGTGCGGCCGAAGCCCGTCGCAATCTCGTCGGCGATAAGCTTGACGTCGTACTTGTCGCAGAGCGCGCGGAGCTTCTTGAGGTAGAGCGGTGGATAGATGCGCATGCCCGCGCTGCCCTGCAGCAGCGGCTCGACAATCATGGCCGCCGTCTCGTGCGCGTGCTCTGCAAACGCCTTTTCCGCATGCTCGAAGCACTCGCAGGCGCAGTGCTCGCGATCTTTGCCATACGGGCAGCGGTAGCAGTCCGGCGCCTGCACATGGATGTTGTCCATCATCATGGGCTGGTACATCTTCGCAAAGAGATCCATGCTGCCGACGGACAGCGCGCCGATGGTCTCGCCGTGATAGCCCTCCGTCAGGCACATGAAGCGCTGCTTTTCGGGCTTGCCCGTCTGGTGGTAGAACTGGAAGCACATCTTGAGCGCGGCCTCGACGGATGACGAGCCATTGTCGTTGAAATGGAACTTGTTGATGCGGTCTGGCGTGATCTCTGCGAGGCGCTCGGCGAGCTCGATGGCCGGACGGTGCGAGAAATTCGCAAAGATGACGTGCTCGAGGCTGTCGAGCTGCTCCTTGATGGCCTCGTTGATTTCGGGATTGCAATGGCCGAGCAGGTTCGCCCACCACGAACTCACGATGTCGAGGTACTTCTTGCCGTGGATGTCATAGAGCCAAGGGCCTTTCGCATGGTCAATGACCATCGGCGGCAGCGTCTCGTAGTCCTTCATCTGCGAACACGGATGCCAGATATGCGCGAGGTCGCGCTGTTCCCAAGATGCCTGCTGTTTTTCCGTCATGTCGATTGCTCTCCCCTTCATTTGTAAAGCGCCGCGAGTTTTTCCGCGTCCATCGCGAGGTCGGTGTCGCCCTTCTTCACATAAGCCACGACATCGACACCCGTGAGCTCCTTGACCATCACGGCATTGTCTTCTTCCATGAAATCGCCCGGATGGCTGTTGTTGAAGATGACGCCCGCGACCGGAATGTTCCGCATGCGCAGGTGCTCGATGGTCAGCACGACGGCGTTGATCGTGCCGAGGCCTGCGTCGGCGATGACGAGCGTCGGCAGGCCGAGCTTCACGACGAGGTCGTCGAGGATGACATGGCGCTCGTCATCCCAGCGCAACGGGCAGATGATGCCGCCGCTGCCCTCCATCGTGAGAAAATCGTACTTCGCGAGCGCCCGCTCGTAATCTTTTTCGACCTTTTCAAAATCAATGGGCTCGTTCGCGCGGCGCGCCGCGAGATGCGGCGAGACGGCTTCTTCGTAAATGTAGGAGACGAGGTTCGGAATCGTCTCGCCGATGCTTGCGACCTTGTTGACGTGGAGCGCGTCGCCCGGCAGCAGCGAGCCGTCCTCAGCCCGTACCGCGCCCGACAGCGCCGCCTTGTAGTAGCCCGCATTCTTGCCCGCGTCACGCAGGCATTTGACGATGAGCCCCGTCACATACGTCTTGCCGATGTCCGTGCCCGTGCCCGTGATGAAAAGTGCTTTTCCCATGGAGTTGTCGCTTCTTTCTTCGATTTTCTAGTTTCATTTGATGCCCGCATAAGCTGCAATCGTGCATTTCATACTACATGCTTGTGAGACTCCTTCAGTCAGCCATTCGGCTGACAGCTCCCTCTGAGAGGGAGCCAGATTATGCACGATGGGCTGAGATGCTGCTTGCTGGCGCTTCGACGGCTGCCGGATGGAGCCAGATGCCTGCCGCCTTGAGGCGTACGGCGAGTCCTGCCGCCGCGACGCAGAGCAGGAAGTCCGGCGGGGCCTGCAGGATGCCGCAGTAGAAGATGGCCGCCCAGAGCGCAATCGGCGCGTCGATGACGGCCTGCAGGATGCCGCAGTAGAAGATGGCCGCCCAGAGCGCAATCGGCGCGTCGATGACGTAGTTCGAGAAAATGTAGAACCAGCTGATGCCGATGAGGTAGACGATCGCCATGCCGCCGACATTGACGAGCAAGAGCGTCTTGAATGAGACGTGCGAGACACGCCGCGCATAGCGCCCGCAGAACCACGCCTGCAGCACGAAGCCGAGCAGGTAGCCGAACGTCGGCTGCAGCACATACGCAGGCCCGCCGCCCGAAGCGAAGACTGGCACGCCGACGAGGCCCAAGAGGATGTACGCCGCGACGGCGACCGCGCCGAGCCGTGCCCCGAGCAGGAGCCCCGCAAGCAACGTGAAGAGGAACTGGAGCGTGTAGACGTCCGTCCCGACCGGGATGCGCACGAACGTGCCGACCGTGATGAGCGCGATGAACAGCGCGCAGAGCACGAGTTCGCGCAGTTGCATGTTTTTCATTGGATGTTTCTCTCCTTTCGTATCGCTTCTGTTATGATACGCTTAAGTGAGTAGATTGTCAACTATTTTATTGTATATGGTTAACTATAAAAATAAAAAAAGAAGCTACGATTTTCCTTCGCAGCTTCTTTCGTACAAAATAAATGTGCCTACCTTCGACACTCCTTCAGTCGCCCTTCGGGCGCCAGCTCCCTCTGAGAGGGAGCCTTCCAAACTCAGAATTTCAGCGTCACGCCGACGCCGATGCCGTCTTCGTGATGACCTTCGTCCGGCTTGAAATTGTGATAGTTGAGGTTGGCGTCGAGGTTCGCGATGATGTTCTTGTTGATGCCGACCTGCGTCTCGTTGAAGTCTTTGCCTGCCGCATACGATGCATAGGCATCGAAGCCGAAGATCTTCGGCGTGCTGACGGCTGCGCCGATGAAGGCGTTGCTCTTGTCGCCCGGCAGATTCCAGCGGTAGCCGCCGATGGCCTTGACCTCGGAGCCGATGATGTCATACTGCAGATAGGCCGCGTCCTGGTTGTTGTACTCGTCGCGGTCCATGTATTCGTAGCCGACGGTTGCCTTGCCCGTGACTTTGTGCTCGACGTAGGCGCCTTTCGTGTTCGCACCGATGGCGGTCTCATGCGCTGCCATCTGGTTGACCGGTGCAGCCATCGCCGATGCGCCAAGGAAACTGGCGGCCAGCGTCAGGCCTGCAATGCGTTTCAAATTCTTCATGATAGGGTCCCTCCAAGTTCTCTCAAAAGCACTTCTCTTCTTTTCTGCTTTCATTGTAGCAGAAAAGGCTTAGAAGCGCAAAGGAGGAATTTAGGACTTCAATCCCTATCACGGAGCTTGTCTTCCGAAAGCAGCGATTCGAGGCGGCCGACGGTCATCTCTTCGTCCGAGTAGACCTTGATGCCGTGCGCTTCGAGCAGCGCCGCGCAGACGCCCATGCCTTTCATCGTCTTGCCGTCGAACTTGCCCGTATGGACGAAATGCGTGCCGCACGACGGGCTGCGCTCCTTGAGGATGGCCACGCGCACATGGTACGCCTCGGCAATCTTCAGTACTTTTTCCGCGCCCGTGATGAGGTATTCCGTCGTGTCCTGCCCGTTCTTGTCGAGCGCATGCCCCTTGCCCGCGAGGACTTTCTCGCCCGACGTGCGCTGAAGCTCCATCGGCGGCCGCGGAATCGGCAGCATAGCAAAGCACTCCGGGCAGACGGCGATGAAACGCCCGCGCTCGTTGTACTTCATGAGAAGATCATTCGTCTTGACGCCGCCGTCGAAACGGACGCGATGTCCGACGAGGCAGGCACTGATGAGAATCATCTACATACATCTTCTTTCTAACGCCCACGTCCCGGCATCCTTGCCAAAAACTGTTTCAGCGCTGGCCGAACTTCTGGACGCGCACGCCGAGATCATGAGCGAGTGCCGAAAAATCCTCGGCGCCGACCGCACGCCCCGCATAAATCGGGATGGCCGCGCACGTCTTCGCGTCGTCGAGCGCATTGTGATGATGGAACTTGATGTGGAGGAACGCACCAACCGTGCCGAGCTTGTGGTTGGCGAGCATCGGCCAGACCTTGCGCGAAATCGCGACGGTATCGCAGTAGGAAAAGGCAGGTGCGCGCAGGCCCTGCCGCGCGAGACAGGCCGCGAGCACTCCCATGTCGAAGCGCGCGTTGTGCGCGACGACGATGCGGCCCGCGAGATGCTCCGAGAGCTCCGGCCAGATGCCTGCGAAATCCGGCGCGTCGGCCGTGTCCTCGCGCGTGATGCCGTGAATCTTCGTGTTGAACCAGTGGTAGGCGTTGCCCGGCGGCTGAATCAGCGAATAGTAAGAATCCACGAGCTTCCCGCCGCGAATCTCGACGACGGCGACGCTGCACGCCGAGTCGCGCTTTGCCGTGGCCGTCTCGAAGTCGATGGCCGCAAAATCCATCATGCTTTTATGCCTGCGCTTTCTTCTTCTGGAGGTATTCGTCGATGGCGGCAGCCGCCTTGCGGCCCGCGCCCATAGCGAGGATGACCGTCGCAGCACCTGTCACGATGTCGCCGCCTGCAAAGACGCCCTCTTTCGACGTTGCACCCGTCTCTTCATCCGCCGCGATGTTGCCGCGCTTCGTCGTCTCGAGGCCCGGCGTCGTATGCGCGATGATCGGGTTCGGGCCCGTACCGATGGCGACGATGACCGTATCGACATCGATGTCGAATTCCGAACCCTCGATGGGCACGGGGCGGCGGCGTCCGCTCGCATCCGGCTCGCCGAGCTCCATGCGGATGCAGCGCATGGACTTCACCCAGCCCTCGCCGTTATCCTCGATGGCCACGGGGTTCGTCAGCAGCTGGAAGTCGATGCCCTCTTCCTTTGCATGCTCGACTTCTTCCGCGCGTGCCGGCAGCTCGGCCGCGCTGCGGCGGTAGACGATGGAGACATGCTCCGCACCGAGGCGCAGCGCCGTGCGCGCCGCATCCATCGCGACGTTGCCGCCGCCGATGATAGCCGCGCGCTTGCCGACCTTGATCGGCGTCGCGTACTCCGGGAACTTGTACGCCTTCATGAGGTTGCAGCGCGTCAGAAACTCGTTCGCCGAGTAGACGCCGTTGAGGCTCTCGCCCGGGATGTTCTGGAAGCGCGGCAGGCCGGCGCCCGTGCCGATGAAGACAGCGTCGAAGCCCTCTTCGTTCATGAGCTCGTCCACCGTGTAGAGGCGTCCGGCGACGGAATCGAGCTCGATCTTGACGCCAAGCGCCTTGATATTGTCGATTTCCTTCTGCACAACGCGGTCTTTCGGCAGACGGAACTCCGGGATGCCGTACGACAGCACGCCGCCCGCTTTGTGGAGCGCCTCGAAAATCGTAACCTTGTAGCCCTTCTTCGCGAGGTCGCCCGCGCAGGCAAGGCCGGACGGGCCCGAACCGATGACGGCAACGGACTGCGCATCAGCCGCGACGTCCGGCTTTTCGACCTGTTCGCCCTTTTCGAGCGCACGGTCGGCAACGAAGCGCTCGAGGCGGCCGATGCCGACGGACTCGCCCTTCTTGCCGAGGATGCAGAATTTCTCGCACTGGTTCTCCTGCGGGCAGACGCGGCCGCAGACCGCGGGGAGCGAGTTCGATTCCTTGATTTTCGCGACAGCGCCGTCATAGTCGCGTTCCTTGACCTTCGCGATGAACTCCGGAATGTTGACCGAAACCGGGCAGCCCTTGCGGCACTGCGGCACTTTGCAATGCAGGCAGCGCTCTGCCTCCGCGACGGCCGTTTCCTCGTCGTAGCCGAGCGCGACCTCGTCGAAATTATGTGCGCGGACCTTCGCGTCCTGCACGGGCATTGGATGTTTTTTCAGTGAAAGCGCCATGTCAGTTCCTCCCCAGGCCGATCTTGCAGACGTGATCCTTCGAGATGGCCGTCAAACTCCGGGCCGTCGACGCAGGCGAACTTCGTCTCGTCGCCGACCGTCACGCGGCAGCCGCCGCACATGCCCGTGCCATCGACCATGATCGGGTTCAGGCTGACGACCGTCTTGATGCCGAGATCACGCGTCGCATCTGCCACGCTCTTCATCATGATGACGGGGCCAATCGCCGTGATCTGCGCAATCTTTTCGCCGCGGTCGACGAGCGCCTGCACGGCATTCGTCACGAAGCCCTTGATGCCGCGCGAACCATCATCCGTCGTCACGACGATTTCGTCCGTGACCTCTTTCATCTCATCCTCCATGATGAGGATGTCCTTCGTCTTCGCGCCCATGATTGCGATGACCTTGTTGCCAGCTTCCTTCATCGCGCGCGCAATCGGGAACGTCGGCGCGACGCCGATGCCGCCGCCGACAACGACCATCGTGCCATCGAGCTTTGCGATTTCCGACGGACGGCCGAGCGGGCCGACGAAATCAAGCACGCTGTCGCCTTCGTTCAGCGCCGCCAGCTCCATCGTCGAGGCTCCGATGACCTGGAACACGATGAGGATGCGTCCCGTCTCGCGGTCGAAATTCGCAATCGTCAGCGGGATGCGCTCGCCCTTCTCGTCAACGCGCAGCACGATGAACTGCCCCGGCTCTGCCTTTTTCGCCACGCGCGGAGCGTCGATCTCCATCGCGTAG
>ONJV01000212.1 GCA_900318215.1 uncultured Veillonellaceae bacterium | reverse complement strand
TTTCTTCCATCATATCAAACGTGGCAAGAGGGCAGAGAAAAGATTGACAAACGGGCGTCTCTGTGCTACATTTATCTCAAGAAACGGAAAGAATCGTGAAAACGCGAAAAGATACGAAATCGAGAGGAGAGAGAATGATGAACGAGGCGGAAAAAACGGTGTCGCTTTCGGCGAAGGCTATCGACCAGCTTCCGATGCCGGAGCGCATCGGGCGGCTGCGTGACGCGATGCTGGCGGAGCCGCGGTTTGTGTCGATCGAGCAGGCGCGCATCGTGACGCGCGTCTATCAGGAGCATGCGGGCGAGCCGCGCATCCTCGTGCGGGCGCAGGCGCTTGCGGCGGCGCTCCGCGAGATGGCGATTCGCGTGACGCCGGGCGAGCTCATCGTGGGCAATCGGACGGCGGGCGTGCGCGCGGGCGTCGTGTTCCCGGAGAGCGGCAGCCGCTGGGTTGACCGCGAGTTCGAGGATTTGCCGACGCGGCCGCAGGATCGCTTCCAGGTTCACGAGGAAGACATCCGCGAGTTCCGCGATGAGATTCTGCCATACTGGGAGGGGCGTTCGCTCGAGGATGTGCTGCGGAGCCGCGCGGGCAAAGAGGTGGACGCGATCGCGCGCGTCGTGAAGATCAACCAGAAAGACCATGCGCAGGGCCATATCTGCCCAGACTGCCGCCGCTGGCTCGCGAAAGGGCCGGTCGGGCTGCGGGCCGAGGCGGAGGAGAAAGCCGCGCAGGCGGCGGGCGACGCGAAAAACTTCTATCAAGCCGTCGCCATTGTGATGGAGGGCGTACAGGTTTTCCTGCGGCGCTATGCGGGGCGCTTGCGGACAATGGCGAAGGCGGCGCCGCCGTCGGATGAGCTCCGCGCCAAAGCGGGCAAGGGCAGCATGGAACCGGCTGCTGCGCCAGAGCCGGCGAGCCGCGAGGAACTGCTGGAGTGCGCGCGCATCTGCACGGATCTTTCCAATCGTCCGGCCGAAAGTTTCCATGAGGCGGTGCAGGCGCTCTGGTTCCTGTTCGTCGTGCTGCAGATGGAGTCGAATGCGTCGTCTTTTTCACCGGGGCGCCTCGATGAAATCCTCGCGCCGTACTATGCGCGGAGCCGCAAGGCGGGCATGACGCAGGCGCGGGCGCTCGAAATCCTCGAATGTCTCTGGCTGAAGTTCAACCAGATCGTGTATCTGCGGAACCGCGGCAGCGCGAAGTATTTCGCAGGCTTCCCGATTGGTTTCAATGTCGCGGTCGGCGGCGTTGATGCGGCGGGGGACGACTATGTCAACGATGTCTCGTTCCTCTGCCTGCAGGCGCAGGCGCATCTCGGCCTGCCGCAGCCGAATCTTTCCGTGCGGCTCCATCCGAAGACGGGCGACGATCTGCTCAAAAAAGCCATCCGCGTCGTCGCGAAGGGCAGCGGCATGCCGCAGTTCTTCAATGACAAGGCGGTTATCCCGGCATTCGAGGAGCTCGGTTTCGGCACGCAGGAGGCGCGCGACTACGCCATCGTCGGCTGCGTGGAGCTCACGACGCAGGGCAACAATCTCGGCTGGAGCGATGCGGCGATGTTCAATCTCTGCAAGGCGCTCGAGCTCGCGCTGAATGGCGGCAAAGACCTCATCACGGGCGAGCAGGTCTCGCCGGACTTCGGCAATCTCGCGGAATACGAGACGTTTGCGGACGTCGAGCAGGCGCTCGCGAAGGAAATTGACTTTTTCATGGAGCGCATGATCGCGGCCTGCGCCGAGGTCGAGCGCGCGCATATCGAGCTGCTGCCGACGCCGTTCCTTTCGTCCGTCATCGACGGCTGCATGGAAAAGGGCGTCGATGTCACGGCGGGCGGTGCCGAGCACAATCTTTCGGGCATCCAGATGATCCAGGTTGCGAACCTCGCCGACAGCCTCGCGGCGCTCAAGGCGCTCGTCTACGACGAAAAAATTGTTCCACGTGGAACATTCCTCGATGCGCTGCGGAAAAATTATGAGGGCTACGAGCTCCTGCGCACGCGGATTCTCAACAAGGTGCCGAAGTATGGCAACGATGTCGACTGGGTCGATGCGCTCGGCGTGCAGTGGGCACGCTATTTCCGCAAGGCCATCAGCAAATACCGCAATTATCGCGGCGGCCCGTTCCATACGGGCATGTACACGGTCTCGGCGCATGTGCCGATGGGCGCGAATGTCGGCGCGAGCCCGGACGGCCGCAAGTCCGGCCAGCCGCTCGCCGACGGCGGCATGTCGCCGGTCTATGGCCGCGACGAGGGCGGCCCGACGGCCGTTCTGAAATCCGTCTCGAAACTCGACAAGGAGCTCACGACGAATGGCGGCCTGCTCAATATGAAGTTTCTGCCGGAGTTCTTCGCGACCGAGACGGGCGTCGACAAGTTCGCGCAGTTCCTGCGCACGTTCGTCGACCTCGAAATCCCGCACATCCAGTTCAACGTCGTGCGCCGCGAAGACCTGCTCGACGCCAAGGCGCACCCCGAAAACCACCGCAGCCTGACCGTGCGCGTGGCAGGGTATACGGCATACTTCACCGAGCTCGCGGAGGACTTGCAGGACGAAATCATCGCAAGGACGAGCTATGCAGGGGTGTGAGATGAGGAAGCCCCCCTCTCCGAGGGGGGGCGGACCGCGAAGCGGTGGGGGGTGTGTCGAAGGTACGGCCGGGCAATTTGCCCGATTGTCATCTGCGGAGGAACGACGCGGCGTTATTTTTGACGTCCGCCGTTTCTCGACGCACGATGGTTCCGGCATCAGAACTACCGTTTTCTTCAAAGGCTGCCCGCTTCGTTGCCGCTGGTGCCACAATCCTGAAGGCATCGCGACGACGCGCCGGCCGCTCTTTTTCGAGAAACGCTGCATCAGCTGCCAGCTCTGCGAGAAGGCGGCGCGGGCGGTGGGGGAGCGAGTTGGAACGAAGCAGACGCCTGCGGCACAGGAAGCAACGGAGACGCGGGAAGGCATCCTCGTCCGCAGCATCCCATACCGCGCCAGCGATGCGGAAAATGTCGCGCTCTGGGAGCGCATCATCGAAGCCTGCCCCTCGGGTGCACTGGCATGGGATTCGCGCACGGTCACGAGCGCGGCGCTGGCAGAAGAGCTCCTGCGCGACCTGCCGTTCTTTCGTCATGGCGGCGGCGTCACGCTTTCGGGCGGCGAGCCTCTCTTGCAGCCGGAGTTCGCGGCTAACGTTCTGAGGCGCTGCCAGACGGCAGGCGTCCATACGGCCATCGAGACGGCGCTTGCCGTGCCGGAGGCGAATCTCCGCACCGTTCTGCCGCACCTTGACCATGTCTTTGCCGACTGCAAGATGTGGGGTCGTGCGGCGCATATTGCTGCGACCGGCGTGCCGAACGATGTTATCCTCGCGAATCTGCACCTGCTGCTGCGCGGCGCACGGACGGCCGATTTCCCAACCGTCACGATCCGCACGCCGCTGATTCCGCAGTTTACGGCGACGGAAGAGAACATCCGCGCTGTCGCTCAGTTCCTCGCGAGCGAGAACCCCGCCATCCACTACGAACTTCTCAACTACAATCCCCTTGCCGCCGCGAAATACCATCTCGTCGGGCGTGCGTATTGCTTTGACGAGAATCCGCACAAGTACATGGATGATGAAATGCAGCATTTCGCCGATGTCGCGCAGGCGGAGGGATTAAAAAATGTAACGATTGACAAATAGTATTCGACAGAAACGGAGCCTTTCTGATACATAGCCCCCTTCTTAGAGGGGGGAGGGCCCGAAGGGCGGGGGGAGTCCCCTGCATGTCATATCTATATGATATGATGGTTTCTTCCGCGGGTGCGATAAAGAAGGGCTCTGCTTTGAAAGGAGCACTTTCCCATGAAACTCTTGATTGACGACGCGAACATCGACGCCATCAAATCCCTCTATCCCGTCTATCCCATCGACGGTGTGACGACGAACCCTTCCATCCTCGCGAAGAGTGGCCGCCAGCCGTATGATGTGCTGCGCGAGATTCGCGCGTTCATCGGCGCGGAGGCGGAGCTCCATGTGCAGGTCGTCGGCCGCACGGCGGACGCGATGCTCGAGGACGTGGAGCGCATCCACGCGGAGCTCGGCGCGCAGACGTATACGAAGATTCCCGTGAATCCAGCGGGCCTCGAAGCCATCCAGCGCCTGCGCAAAGCGCAGCC
>ONJV01000022.1 GCA_900318215.1 uncultured Veillonellaceae bacterium | reverse complement strand
GCCTCGTTTCGAGTTATTTGTTGTTGCAGACTTATTGTACTTCGAAAGGCGCGTCATGCGTCATTTTATTTTTCAGGGCTCAAAAGTTGTAAACTGCTGGCTTTTTTACGAAATCCTGCTATAATGTGTTTCAGATTCGAAAAAGAATGTGTGTGCTTTTGAAGAGAGGAAGAGAACGACTGTATGGAACAGTTTTCGGTGTACTTCATGGAATTCATCGCGGCATGGGGCTATGTGGCGATTGCCGTGCTGATGGCAGCAGAGAATGCCTGCATCCCGATTCCGTCGGAGCTCATCCTGGGCTTTGCGGGCTATCTGATTTTTGACGGTCAGCTCGGCTTCGCCGGGGCACTCGCCGCGGGCATGGCTGGCGGCCTCGCTGGCTCGTTCTTCGCCTATGCGGTCGGCCATTACGGCGGCCGTTCGTTCGTAGATAAGTACGGTCATTACTTCTTCATCAAGAAGAGCCATGTCGATGTCGCGCAGCGGTGGTTTGACAAGTACGGCCTCAAGGCCGTCTTCTTCAGCCGCATGCTGCCGGTTGTGCGCACGTTCATCTCGCTTCCCGCAGGCTTCGCGCATGTCGATGCAAAGAAATTCTTCCTCTGCACGATTGCGGGGTCGCTGCCATGGACGGCGCTGATTCTCTTCGCAGGCATGATGCTCGGCAAGAGCTGGCAGATCATGCTGGCCATCGGGCATGAGGCCAGCCTCGTCTTCGTCGGCGTCTGCGTCGTCGTGATTGCGGTGCTGTATCTGCGGCACCGCAGGAACAAGAAGGCCGAAGCAGCGGCGGTCGATGCGGAGTGATGGTTTCTCCTTCAGCCCCCCCTCTCAGAGGGGGGAGGGCCGCGTGAGCGGCGGGGGGAGTGTCGGAGGTAGGTTCTATCGTATTGTAAGAACGCCTCTGCGAAGGATAAAAGTTCCTTCGCAGAGGCGTTCTTTTTCTTTGAAAAGTCCTACCTTCGACACTCCCTCAGTCAGCCATTCGGCTGACAGCTCCCCCTGGGAGGGAGCCTAATAAATAAAGTTACCATAGGCGCCGCGGTCGAGGTAGTCCGTGAGATGCCGCGCGAAGAGCGCATAGCCGACCGCGCCCGGGAACAGCACGAGGTAAAAGCCGAACAGCGGCAGCAGCAGCAGGCTCCACGAGAGCGGCGCGATGAGATCGGTCACGACGAAGGGCAGACGAAGATATGTTGCGTCCAAGCGAAGACTTCCTTTCTTGAAGATGCATCTATTTTAGCGGGTTGCAGGCGGAAAAACAAGTCAGAAGTCCGTGGTCCCGGTTTGGCAAAGCGTCTCTGCATGTGATAAAATAGAAAGGAAACCATTTATGAACGATATTGCATGAGGTGGAAAGAATCATGGGGAAATACGACGTAACGAAGGGGCAGGTCTTGCATCGGAAGGGGGAAGCCATCGAGCATCTGGATTTGCTGCTGAAGGGCAGTGTCTCCATCCAGTCGGACGATGAGGTTGCCGTGCAGGCAGATCATGGCACGATTCTGGGCGCGTTCCTCCCTGCAGGGGAACCGTATCCGTACACGTATACGGCCCGGGAAGATGGCACACTGTTTTCGTATGATTATAGCAGCGAAGAGGACCTCGTCACGGCCATCAAGGCGACACCGGCCATCGCGCCGGTCATGGCGTCTGCGAGCGCGGCGCTCCTCAACGAGCTCATCGACGTGCTGGAGTCGCTCTATGAAAAAGGGCGCAGCCTCGTGTTGGACTTGCAGTCAGACTATACGGACTATCGGAATGTCTGCGCGGCCTTGATGACGGCGCCGCAGAAATACGAGGCGGTCGAGGCGCTGGAGCCGCCCGAGCAGCCGGAGCTCCTGTCGAGCTGGCAGACAGATCTCTGCCAGGCATGGTACGAGCAAGACGAGACGCTGCGCAAAGTCTATTATCCAGCCGACATCAATTTCTGCGTCGGCAACATCCTGCTGGCGGCGCAGATGGCGCAGCGCCTGCAGCCCGAGATTGAAGAGATGACGGCGTTCATCCGCGAGACGCAGGAAAAGACGGATGATTTCGTGCGCGAATACCGCACGCAGAAAGCGAAGCTCGAAGACGCGAAGCGGCAGGAGGCGCTCGATGCTGGCAGCGGCGAGCTGCCCGCTATCGAGAACGCGCTCGATACGATTCTGGCCTTTTCTGGCGTGGCGCGCGACGTGGCGGAAAAGTTCCGCACGGATGTCCAGGCCTTCTCCCAGTCGGCCAGCAAGACGGAAAAAACGGATACGATGCGCCGCCTCCGCCGGAGCATCGCTGACAATTTCTACATCATCTACGAGGCGGCGTTCTTCCAGAGCCTCCAGGCCGCAGAAATCCCGGCCGAGGTGAAGATGTTCTTCCTGTTTGGCTTCGTGGATGAAAACCTGGCCGGGGCCGACAACACGAAGGCCCTCTATCGGTATGCGCTGCTCTGGGAGGATGACCCGGAGGGCCGCATCCTGACGACGTATGACTGGCTGAAAAAGATTTACAATGGCGAAGTGCCGCCGTCGAAGGACGAGTTCGACCAGGACTGGTCCGACAACCTCCGCGAGAAAGTGCGCACGCATGAAATCACGGACAAGCAGGCCGAAGAGCTCCAGACGGATGGCAAGGCGATGGTGCATTTCGAGCTCGTGAACATGATTGCGAAGGCCGATAAGATGACGTACGGCAGCATCATGTCGTTCGTGCCGATCTTCTTTGCCGAGCAGGTCAACCGTCCGCTCGAGAAGTGCTTCTCGTCGCCGAAGGTCGTGCGCGCAGCGCTCGACAAGGTACGTTCCATTGATTTCAGCTGCTTCTACCGCCCGGCGCTGACGAGCTACATGAAATGGAAAATCCAGCGGTTCGAGTACCATGTCGAAGTGCTGCCCTATGTCGTCCTCATGCCGAACTTCGGCAGCCGCGGCGTGATGTGGCAGGAAATCGAGGGGCGCAAGCGCCAGACGCCGGCGCATTTCGTGCTGTCCATCTTCCATTCGAGCAACCTCGAGGACACGATGCTCAACATGTGCGCCCAGTTCCGCTGGGAGATGTGCAAGCGCATCGAGGGCGTCCACTATGCCGACGTCCAGAACAAGTCGCTGACGTCGGACTATATCGGTTACCTGCAGTTCTACAAGAAGAACCACGACCTCTCGGCCGCGCTGAAGGAAAAAGTAAAAGAGACGCTGAAGCGCCATCGCAACAGCTATCGCGACGTATTCATCTCGGAGTATGAGACGTTCATCCGGAACGAATCGACAGGCATGTCGCGCCTGAACAAGGTGTCGCGGCTGATCTTGTTCAAGTACTGCACGTTCTCGCAGGCGTACCGCGATACGCTGTCTTCGAATCCGCAGTATACGCAGCTGATTTCGAAATGGATGGCCGACGAAAAGTCGAAGCTGCAGACGCTCGGCTTCCTGCGGGCGAAGCTCCAGCGGCTGTCGGGCGAAGTCCCGCCCGAAGTCGATGCAGAAATCGCGTACGCGCAGCTGTAATGTGATATTCAGGAGCAAGAATTTCTAAGGAAGGCGGGACGCGCATGCTGCAGGGAGAAGAACGGAACAAGGTCGATCGCATCTGGGAGGTTTTCTGGACGGGAGGCATCACGAACCCGCTCGAAGTCATCGAGCAGTTCACATACCTCCTGTTCATCAAGCAGCTTGATGATGTCGAGACGGAAAAGGAATCGAACGCCGTCATGTTCGGCTTGCCGTACGAAGGCATCTTCGCGGGGCATGACGACTATCGCTGGAGCCATTTCAAAGAGCTTGGCTCGGCCGAGGCCGTCTACCGCATCGTCGAGCAGGGCGTCTTTCCCTTCATCAAGGAGCTGCATCCCGACGGCGACTCGGCCTATGCGAAATACATGGGCGATGCCGTCTTCAAAATCCCGACGCCCGCCATGCTCGTCAAAATCATCGACGGCATCAGCGGCCTCGACCTCGCGGGCGAAGACAGCAAGGGCGACCTTTACGAATATCTGCTCTCGAAAATCGCCACGGCGGGCACGAATGGCCAATTCCGCACGCCGCGCCATATCATCGACATGATGGTCGAGCTCGCCGCGCCGCGCCCGGCGGACATCATTGTCGATCCCGCCATGGGCAGCGCGGGCTTCCTTGTCAGCGCGCAGTCGTACCTGCGCCGCCACTATGGCGACGAGCTTTCGAGCGACAAAACGTTTGCGAAGCATTTCCACACGGCCATGTTCCACGGCTATGACATGGATCGCACGATGCTGCGCATCGGCGCGATGAACATGCTGCTGCATGGCGTCGAAAATCCCGACATCGCCTACAAGGACAGCCTCTCGGCAAAGAACGAGGATGCGGGTCTCTATACGCTCGTCCTCGCAAATCCGCCGTTCAAGGGCTCGCTCGATGCATCGGCCGTCGCGGATTCTTTGCTCGCCATCGCGAAAACAAAGAAGACGGAGCTCTTGTTCCTCTCGCTTTTCCTGCGCATCCTCAAAATCGGCGGCCGCGCGGCTGTCATCGTGCCGGACGGCGTGCTCTTCGGCTCGTCGAAAGCGCACAAGGAAATCCGCCGCGTGCTCGTCGACGAGAACAAGCTCACAGCCGTCATCTCCATGCCGAGCGGCGTCTTCAAGCCCTATGCCGGCGTCAGCACGGCCATCCTGCTCTTCACGAAAATCGGCCGCGCAGGCGAGGGCACGACGGACAAAGTCTGGTTCTACGACATGCATGCCGACGGCTACAGCCTCGACGACAAGCGCCAGCCCATCGAGCAGAGCGACCTCCCCGACATCATCGAGCGCTTCCACCATCTCGAAAACGAAGAAAGCCGCAAGCGCACGGAGCAGAGCTTCTTCGTCCCCGTGCAGGACATCCGCGATAATGGCTACGACCTCTCGCTCAACAAGTACAAGGAAATCGAATACGTGCCGGTCGAATATCCGAGCACGGAAGAGCTGCTGACGAAAATCAGCGAGGCGGATATCGAGTACGGCGAACAGATGGAGAAGCTGCGGGAGATGCTGGGATGATACCTTACCTTTTCGTTGGTGAATCAGTAAAATAAAGGCAGAAGGGAGCGACGCGGATGCCATTTGTTTACAAGGCATGGGAAGATCTGACCATCCAGGACGACTTCATGTTCAAGGCCGTCATGCAGAGCAAGGAGCTCTGCATGGGCGTGCTGGAGGCCATCCTCAATCAGCCGATTCATGACATCAAGTACATCGGGGAAGAAGTATCATTCAAGGCAGGTTACAAGAGCAAGGGCGTCCGTCTCGACGTGTATGTTGAGGACGAGGCACACACGGTTTACGATGTGGAAATGCAAGTGGGAACGGAAACGGGCGAGGAACTGTCGAAGCGTATGCGCTACTACCAGTCGCAGATGGATGCGGACATTCTCGCGAAGGGCAAGGATTATACCGAACTCCGCCCGACCATCATCATCTTCATCTGCCCGTTCGACCCGATCGGGCGCGGCTGGTACCTGTATTGGTACGAAAATACCTGCCGCCGCGATGCGAAGCTCCAACTGGGAGACGAAGCCAGCAAGGTGCTCCTCAATACGTGCGGCACGGGCGAAGGCATCACGCCGCAGCTGCAAGCGTTCATGGATTACGTGAACAGCGGCATCGTCCGCTCGAATCCGCTCGTGCAGGCTATCGATCAGAAAGTGAAGGAAGTCAAGAAGAACGAGGAAGCGAGGTTGAGCTATATGACGTACGAAATGCATTTGCGCGATGCACGCAAGGAAGGCAAGGAGGAAGGCAGAGCGGAAGGGAAGGCGCTCATGATGCGCATCTGGAAGCTTCTGCAGGCAAAGACGCCGTTTGCTGATATTGCAGAGGAGACGCATGTCTCGATTGATGAAGTGCGTCAGATTGCGCATGAGATCGGAGTCGTTTATTGACCATTGTGAAGAGCGGGATTTCCCACGGCTGCGGCTGTGGGATTTTTCGGATGAATGTGGGGGGCTGGGATGAAAAGGGTGAAACTGTCCGACGCGTTTGATTTGCAGATGGGGAAAACACCGTCCCGCAAACATCTTGCATATTGGCGTGGTGGCACCGAGCCGTGGATTTCTATTGCGGACTTGTCGAACTGCGGAAAATATATTGAGCAGACAAAAGAAAATATCACCAGCGATGCTGTCAGGGAATCAAATATAAAAATCGTACCCAAGAATACAGTAGTCATGAGTTTTAAGCTGTCGATTGGAAAAGCTGCGATTACGAAACGCGACATGTATACCAACGAAGCAATCATGGCTTTTCATGACAGAGGCCGATACGAGATACTTACGGACTATCTGTATTATTTCTGCAAGGGGAATAATTGGACGTCGGGAACGAACAAGGCGGTTATGGGGCTGACGCTGAACAAAAAAACGTTGTCAGAGCAAACGATGCTGCTCCCGGATATGCCCGAGCAAGAAAAAATCGTAAAAAAATTAGATGCTTTGCAGGAGAGTATCAGCAATCGCCAGCGCGTGCTGATGTTGCTCGATGAATTGGTGCGGTCGCGGTTTGTGGAGATGTTCGGCGACCCAGTCACTAATCCTTTCGGCTTTCAAAAAATGTTGTTGAAAGATGTGGCGGAAATCAAAATTGGTCCATTTGGAAGCCTGTTGCATCAAGATGACTACGTTGAAGGACAACATGCTCTTGTAAATCCTTCTCATATTCGTGATGATACTATTGTACCTGATAATAAACTGACGGTTTCAGAAGAACGCTATCGGGAATTAGAAGCGTATCATTTACGGAAATATGATATTGTGCTTGGACGTCGTGGCGAAATGGGAAGAGCTGCAGTGGTAGAAGAGAATGGGCTTTTATGCGGAACAGGAAGTCTGTTTATTCGGGGAAAAAGAAAAGTAAATCCGTATTTTTTGCAAAAAATAATTACGTATCCGACGTTCAAAAAATACATAGAGAGCAAGTCTATTGGAACTACAATGCAGAATTTAAATGCAAAAATGGTTTCAAATTTTGAAATTCCAATTTATCCGCTTCCTTTGCAAACCCAATTTTCCACTTTCGTCCATCAAGTCGATGCCACAAAATCGTCCGTCCAGTCGCAGCTCGATTCCCTCACGACGTTGCGCGCGAAACTGATGCAAGATTTTTTCGGTTGAAGAAAAGGAGCAAGACATGTCAGAGCTCGACAAGCAGAAAACAGGTGAAATCTACGATCCGGCGGATGCGGATATTCAGGAGCTGCAGCTCGCGTGCCTCGAAAAAATGTACGATTACAATGCGACGCGGCCGAAGGAATTCGAGAAGCGCCAGCGCATCATGAAGGAGATGCTTGCCGAGGTCGGCGAGGGGTGCTATATCGAGCCGCCGCTGCATGCGAATTTCGGCGGGCATTATCTCCATTTCGGCCATCACGTCTATGCGAATTTCAACCTCACGCTCGTCGATGATACGGACATCTACATCGGAAACTGTGTCATGCTCGCGCCGAATGTCGTGCTGACGACGACGGGACATCCCGTGCTGCCCGCGTTGCGCAAGCACGGCTTGCAGTTCAGCATGCCGATTCACATCGGTGATGGCTGCTGGCTCGGCGCAGGCGTCATGGTCATGCCGGGCGTGACGATTGGCGAGAACAGCGTCATCGGCGCGGGCAGCATCGTGACGCACGACATCCCCGCGAATGTCGTCGCGTTCGGCAATCCGTGCCGCGTGGTGCGGGAAATCGGGGAACGCGACCGGGAAGTGTATTTTAAAGGGCGGAAAATTCCGGAAGATGTGCTTGAGAAATATGAGGGGTAATGCAACCTCCTGCCTCCCTCTAGAGGGAGGGGGACCGCGAAGCGGTGGAAGGAGTAGTAGGATACGGAAGCCTGACAAGGATGCAGGCATCAGTAAAGGCTTTAGCAACGTTTCGCATGCTTGTTTGTCTCCAGCACCCAACTACTCCCCCAGTCAGCTTCGCTGACAGCCCCCTCTAGAGGGGGCCTGCTCTTTGAAGTGTGGCGGAGCTTGCTGGTGGAAGGAGTGGTCTTCTATGGCGTCGAATTTTGATTTTCTGTCTTCGGAGCCTCGGTTCCACGACTTTGCGCGGATTGCGGTGCAGGCAGAGTGGGCGATGGCGTTTTCGCCGGAGATGGCGGCGATTTATGCGCGCAAGGCCCTCGAGACGGCCGTGCTCTGGGTGTATCGTCATGACGACGCGCTTTCGCTGCCGTACCGTCCGCAGATTTCGGCGCTGATTTATGATGCTTCGTTTCAGGACATCATTCCCTCCGAGCTTTTTCCGCTGCTCAAATATGTCATCCGCATGGGCAATTTCGCCGTGCATCGGACGGATCCCGTGAGCCGCGGGCAGGTCGTGCTGGCGCTCAAGGATTTGTTTGCCTTCCTCGAGTGGGTGGCGTGCTGCTATGCAAGGGCGTATGAGGAGCGGCGCTTTGACGAGTCGCTCGTGCCGCAGGCGGGCGCGGACCGGCTGACGGCGGCGGAGCTCGCGAAAAAGAAGAAGGAGCTCGTGCGGCAGGAGGAAGCGCTGGCGGAAAAGGACGCCGAACTTTCCGAGCGCGATGCTGCGCTTTCGGCGAAGGATGCCGAGCTCTCGGAGGCGAAGCGCGAGAACGAGGCGCTGCGCCACGAGATGGAGGCGCTGCGGCAGGCGAACCAGCAGGCGCGGCCGTTCTCGGTGGACGAGGCGACGGAACAGGAGACGCGCAAGCGCTTCATCGACCTCGACCTCGCCGAGGCGGGCTGGACACTCGGCGCGGACTGCCGTGCGGAAGTCGAGGTCGATGGCATGCCGCCGGAGGCGGGCCGCACGGATGGGCGCGGTTTCGCCGACTATGTGCTCTATGGGCCGGATGAGCGGCCGCTCGCGGTCGTGGAGGCAAAGCGTTCGTCGAAGAGCGCGGAGGCGGGGGCGCATCAGGCGGCGCTCTATGCAGATGCGCTTGCGCGCGCGTATGGGCGGCGGCCGTTCGTCTTTCTCTCGAATGGCTACGAGGTGTATTTCGTGGAGGGGGACGAGCCGCGGCGGCGTGTCGGCGGATTCTTTTCGCAGGATGATCTCGTGCGTCGCATGGCCAGGCTCCCGGGGCAGGTGACGGCGCGCCAGTCCATCGCGCGGCCGGAGCTCGATGACCGCATCGCGGGACGGCCGTACCAGCGGGCGGCAGTGCTCGCGTTCTGCCAGGCGGCGGAGCGCCATCAGCGGCGCATGCTGCTCGTGCAGGCGACGGGCACGGGCAAGACGCGCGTGGCCATCAGCATCGCAGATGTCCTGACGCGCTGCAACTGGGCGAAGCACATCCTGTTCCTCGCCGACCGCACGGCGCTCGTGAAGCAGGCGAAGGCGAGTTTCACGGAGTTCTTCAAGCACCGCCTGACGCTCTGCAATCTGCTCGAGAACAAGGAAGACCCAATGGCGAGCCGCATCGTGTTTTCGACGTACCCGACGATGCTGAACGCCATCGACCGCATGCGGATGAAGGACGAGCGGCGCGTGTTCACGCCCGGGCATTTCGATCTCATCATCATCGACGAGTCGCATCGGAGCATCTACCAGAAATATCAGGCGATTTTCGACTATTTTGACGCGATGCTGCTCGGCCTGACGGCGACGCCGAAAAACGAGGTCGGACGCGATACGTACCGCGTCTTCGGCCTCGAGGATGGCGTGCCGACGTTTGACTACGACTATGGGACGGCCGTCGCAGAGGGGTATCTCGTAGATTACGAGCTGCGTTCGTACACGACGGATCTCTTGCAGAAAGGGCTGCATTACCGCGACCGCACGGAGGCCGAGAAGGCGCAGATGGAAGATCTGTTCGGCGGCGTGCGCGAGGCGGCGGAGGCGGGCGCGTATGATGTCGATCCGCCGGCGTTCAATCGCTGGCTCTTCAACAAGGCGACCATCGAGCTCGTGCTGTCGCGGCTCATGGACGAGGGCATCCATGTCGAGGGCGGCGATGTGATCGGCAAGACGATTATCTTTGCGACGAATACGCGCCATGCGCGCTGCATCGTGGACTGTTTTCATGCGATGTACCCGGAGCTCGGCGATGATTTCATCCAGCAGGTGGACTACAGTATCGACTATGCCGACGACATCATCGACCGTTTCCGCGTGCCGGGGCAGATGCCGCAGATCGCGGTGTCGGTCGACAAGCTCGACACGGGCGTCGATGTGCCGTCCATCGTGAATCTCGTCTTTTTCAAGAAAGTCCATTCGTACAGCAAGTTCTGGCAGATGATCGGGCGTGGCACGCGGCTCTGCCCGAATCTTTTCGGCCCGGGACGGGACAAGGATCATTTCCTGATTTTCGACTATGCGGAGAATTTCTCGTATTTCGCCGAGACGGGACGGCGGCAGAAATCGGAGGCGCTGCCTCTGCCGCTCTCGTCGCGCGTGTATCTCCTGAAGGCGCGGGCGGCAAAGCTTTTGCAGGGCGCACAGCAGCCGGAGGAAAAGCAGCTGCACGAGGCGCTCGTAAAGGACCTCCACGGGTCGGTCGAGGCGCTCGATCCGGCGAGCTTCGTCGTGCAGCGCCATCGGCGAGCCGTCGAGAAGTATCGGAACATCTATGCGTTCCGCTCGCTCAGCGACCTCGCGCTCGCGGAGCTCCAGCGCCATATCGCGCCGCTCGTGCGCGATGCGAAAGAGGTTGAGACGGTGCGGCGCTTTGATCAGCTGATGCTGACCATCCTCTGCGGGGCGCTCGATGGGCGCATGGACGAGGTCAGCCGTCAAGTCGCGGCCGTGCAGGAGACGGCGAATCTGCTCGCGGCCGACCATTTGCAGGCGATGCCGCAGGTGCAGGCGCATCGTGCGGCCATCGAGCGGTTGCGGCGGCCGGATGCGTGGCCGTCGATGCGCGCGGCGGAAATCGAGGGCCTGCGGCGCGAGGTGCGCGCGCTCGTGCAGCTCATCGAGCCGCCACAGCATTTCTACGTCGTGTCGGACTTTGCCGATACGCTGCGGCAAGGCTCGGGCCAGAAGATCGCGCCGCCGCAGCCGTCGGAGAACTACAAGCAGAAGGTGGAGTATTATCTGCACGACCATCTCGACGAGATGGCGGTCTACAAGCTCCGCCACAACATCGCGATGACGGCGGCGGACATGCGCGAGCTCGAGCGTATCTTCTGGCAGGAGCTCGGCACGCGCGAGGAGTATGAGCGCGCGTATCAGCAGGAACCACTCGGACGTCTCGTGCGCGAGATCACGGGCATGGACGAGGCGTCGGTACGCGAGGCGTTCCGCGATTTCCTGCGCGAGAACCGCCTGACGCGCGACCAGCTCGACTTCGTAGAGAAAATCATCCGTTACATCGCGAAGAACGGTTTCGTGGACATCACGCCTGAGAGCATCCAGCAGGAGCCGTTCCGTGGCACGAAGATCCAGGAGCTTTTCAAAGGCAACGTGCCCGACTGGCAGGGAATCCTTGCGAAGGTCAAGGAAATCTCGGCGAATACGGGCGTGGCATAAATCATCAGGATATGGAAGAGAGGGCAGAAAACCTGGGTAAAGAAAGGGGTTTGGAAAAATGGGAAACGAAAAGCATATCGGTCTGGTCGCAGAGGATGAATGGCTGGCACCGTATGAGGACGCCATCCGTGGCCGCCATGACCATGCCGTGTGGAAAATCAACCAGCTCACGGGCGGGAGCGGCAGTCTTTCGGATTTCGCGAATGGACACGCGTACTTCGGGCTGCACCGCACGCAGGACGGCTGGGTGTTCCGCGAGCGGGCGCCGCATGCGCTGGATATTTTCCTCATCGGCGATTTCAACGGCTGGAAGGAGAGCCAGCGCTACCGCCTTCAAAAGGTGGGGGACACGGGCAATTGGGAGCTGAAGCTGCCGGCCGAGGCCATGCATCATGGCGACCTCTATAAAATGAAGGTGAAATGGTCAGCGGGCGGCGAGGGAGAACGCATCCCCGCCTGGTGCCAGCGCGTGGTGCAGGATGCGCAGACGAAAATTTTCTCGGCGCAGGTCTGGGCGCCGAAAAAGCCCTATGTCTGGCAGCACGGGCATTTTCGCCCCAATCGTGACCCGCTGCTCATTTATGAGTGCCATGTCGGCATGGCGGGCGATGCTGAAAAGGTCAGCACCTATAAAGAGTTCACAGAAAACGTTCTGCCCCGGGTCAAGCGGGACGGCTACAACGCCATTCAGGTGATGGCGATCCAGGAACATCCGTATTATGGCAGCTTCGGCTATCATGTGAGCTCGTTCTTCGCGGCCAGCTCCCGTTTCGGCACGCCGGAGGAGCTCAAGGAGCTCGTCGATACCGCGCATGGCATGGGCATCGCGGTCATCATGGATCTCGTGCACAGTCACGCGGCGCGCAATGAGGCGGAGGGGCTCGGGAACCTTGCAGGCGATCCCAACCAGTATTTTTATCCCGGCGACCGGCACGACCATCCGGCATGGGACAGCCTCTGCTTTGATTACGGCAAGGACGATGTCATCCATTTCCTGCTCTCGAACTGCAAATACTGGCTGGAAGAGTACCATTTTGACGGCTTCCGTTTTGACGGCGTGACGTCGATGCTGTATTACAGTCACGGGCTCGGCGAGGACTTCAACGGCTATGGCGATTATTTCAACGGGCATCAGGACGATAATGCCATCTGCTACTTGACGCTCGCGAACCAGCTCATCCACGAGGTGAATCCCGACGCCATCACCATCGCCGAGGATGTCAGCGGCATGCCCGGGCTCGCGGCGCCCTTTGCGGCGGGCGGCTATGGGTTTGATTACCGCCTCGCGATGAACATCCCCGACTACTGGATCAAGCTCATCAAGGAGAAAAAAGACGAGGATTGGCATCCCTCAGGCATTTATTGGGAGCTCACGAACCGTCGGCAGGGCGAGCGCACCATTTCTTATTGCGAGAGCCACGACCAGGCGCTCGTGGGCGACAAGACGATCATCTTCCGCCTCATCGATGCCGATATGTACTGGCATTTCCGCAAGGGGGACGAGAGTGGTGCGGTCACGCGCGGCATCGCCCTGCACAAGATGATCCGTCTCGCCACGGCCTCGACGATGAACGGCGGCTATCTGAATTTCATGGGCAACGAATTCGGCCACCCCGAGTGGATTGATTTCCCGCGCGAGGGCAACGGCTGGAGTTATAAATACGCGCGCCGCCAATGGCATCTCGTCGACGACAAGACGCTCTGCTATCATTGGCTCGGCGATTTCGATCAGGCCATGCTGCGCGTGCTGCAGAGCGTGCCGGCCATCGAAACCATCCCCGTGCAGGAGATTTGGCACGATGATGGGGATCAGGTGCTGGCGTACGCGCGCGGGGCGCTGGTCTTCGTCTTCAATTTTTCACCGACCCGCTCGTTCCCCGATTACGGTTTCCTCGTGCCGGAGGGGAAGTATCAGGTCGTGCTCAACAGCGACGCCAAAGCCTTCGGCGGCAACGGCTTCGCCGATGACAGCGTCGTGCATGCGACGAACTATGACCCGCTCTATGCCAAGGATGGCAAAGGCTGGCTGAAGCTCTATATCCCGGCGCGCAGCGCCGTCGTGCTTAAGAAGTGTTGAAGATAATGTAGCCTAGAAAACAGGAACAAGGGGCTGCTGCATGAGTGATGACTCATGCAGCAGCCCCTTGTTTGCGTTCATTTCATCAAGAAGAAAAGCACGGGGAAGATGACGACGAGATACGCGGCAGTCGTGACGAGGAAGCTTGTGGAGGCGAGGTCGACGTTCAATTTGTAGAGGCGCGCGGCGAAGATCGCGTTGATGGCGGTCGGGCAGCACGAGAGGATGATGATCGTGTGGCGGAGCACCGGATTCGGGACGATGGCTTTTGCGAGGACGTACGTGGCAATCGGCATGAACACGAAGCGCAAAAACGTGAGGCTCTTGATGCGCCCGAGATTCCGCTTCGCCGCGCCGAAGCTCAGGAGGTAGCCGACGGGCAGCATGGCCGACCACGCGCCGATGTGGACGAGGCTCTGGAACACGGGGCCGAGGGATTCCGGACGATCGACGCCGCCGGCGTTCAGTAAAAAGCCTATGAGCATGCCGACGAGGCAGAGCTGGTTCGGCGTCAAGAACATGTCCCGGAGGTCCTTGAGGCGGCTGTGATGCTCTTCCGTGCGGCCGGCCGCTTTCATTTGGCAGACGTGCGCGTACGGAAAGACGACGAGGCAAAGGAGCAGGTTCTGGAAGGCGCCGATGAGCTGCGTGTAGGCGAAGCCTTCTTCATTATACAGGATGAAAGCGCAGACGCCGCCGAGCGTGCCGAGATTCGCGAGCATGGCACTCGCCATGTAGGAGCCGCGATCGAGGTAGTTGGGCAGTCGCCGCGCGAACAGCAGATAGCCGACGCCGCCCGGGAATAGCACGAGGTACACGCCGAAGAGCGGCAGCAGCAGCAGATGCCACGTGAGCGGTAGCACCCAAAAAGACAGGAGCATCAAAATGGTCGTGATGATCCACAGATTGAATTTGATGAGACGATCGTTCGTGCGCTGCGTGATGAGATGGCGTTTTTTGAAGAGGTAGCCGACGATGAGCGGCGCGATGAGGTCGGTGACGACGAAAAGCAAACGGAGCGTGGTCGCGGCCAAAAAAATTCCTTCTTTCTTGTGAGGCGTTGTCCCTATTGTAGGCATGGAAATGTTAAAAGAGAGGCAGAAAACTGAATTTTTCCTTGCCATCGTCTTTTCTGCGTGATATACTATCTTAGTCGCTGGAAAGCGGCAAGAAGAATTTTACTCTGCCACTTCTTTCGAGAAGCGGCCACAGACCAGAGAGGGAGGTGATTTCGTGAGAAAGTACGAAGTCATTTTTATCGTGAAGCCGATGGAAGAGGATGCTACGAACGCTGTCATCGACAAGTTCAGCAAGCTCATCGCTGACAACGGCGGCACGATTGACAAAGAGGATCGTTGGGGCAAGAAGCGTCTTGCTTATGAGATCAAGGACAATACGGAAGGTTTCTACGACCTGTTCTATGTGACGGCTGAGCCTGCCTGCATGGCAGAGTGCGACCGCGTCATGAAGATCACGGACGAGCTCTTGAAGCACATGATCGTCCGCGCTGACGAGGACTGATCGCTGGATTATTTCCGAAATGATTGCACCATCGTGGTGCGAGGAGGGAAACCATGAACAAGGTGATTCTGATCGGCCGCCTGACGCGCGACCCGGAAGTCCGCTATACACAGTCGGGCATCGCGGTCTGCACGTTCACGCTGGCTGTGGATCGTCGCTTTGCGAAGCGCGATGCGAATGACGGACGCCCGACGGCGGACTTCATCCCCATCGTCTGCTGGCGCAAGCTCGCCGAAATTTGTGGTAACAATCTGGTCAAGGGACGCCGCGTCGGCGTCGAGGGCAGCATGCAGGTCCGTTCCTACGATGCGCAGGACGGTTCGAAGCGCTACGTGACGGAAGTCGTCGCGGACGAGGTGGAATTCCTCGATTCGCGCGGTGACGGCCAGCACGGACAGGGCGGACAGCAACAGAACTATGGGGGCGGCAGTGCTCCGCAGCAGCGGCAGGCCGCGCCAGCCCAGCAGAATAATAATTTCGGGCCAGATATTCCTGACGAAGAAATCCCATTTTGACAGGAGGGAAAACTAGATGAGACGTGACAGAGGTAGAAGACCTCGCAGAAAAGTCTGCACGTTCTGCGTTGACAAGGTCGAGCATATCGATTATAAAGACGTGGCGAAGCTCCGTCGCTTCATCACGGAGCGCGGCAAGATCCTGCCGCGCCGTATCTCCGGCAACTGCGCAAAGCATCAGCGCCAGGTGACGGTCGCCATCAAGCGCGCCCGCAACATCGCACTGCTGCCGTTCACGGCGGAGTAAAACGCATATCGGAGAGACATCCGCATGAAGCCTCCCTCTCAGAGGGAGGGGGACCGCGAAGCGGTGGTGGGTGTGTCGAAGGTACGATGAAACTAAAATATCAAGATTCGAGTCGAAGATACATCTTTCGTGCCTTCGATTCGAATTTTTTTTGTTTTGGATACAGCTTACCTTCGACACACCCCCAGTCACCTTCGGTGACAGCCCCCTCGGAGAGGGGGCCGGGAGAAAAGAGGAAGGAATGTTTTTAATAAGGGAAAAAATCCTTGCGCTCCTCGACTGGCTCTCTGCGCCTGCCCGCATGAAGCTGCGGCTGTTCCTCGAAGGGAACTTCATCGGCATCCTGACGGGGTTCGTGATTGCGGCGTTCCGGTGGCTCTTGGTGCTGTCGGAGGAGGCGCTGCCGCGGCTCTATGCATTCCTTGCAGAGCATCCAGCGTGGACGCTTGCCTGGGCGGGCGTGCTGGCC
>ONJV01000014.1 GCA_900318215.1 uncultured Veillonellaceae bacterium | reverse complement strand
CAAAGACGTCACCGTCACGCCCGTGCCTTCGACAGAGTACCCGACGAAAGCCGCGCGCCCGAAGAACTCGCGCATGTCGAAAGCCTCCCTCGACCGCGCTGGCTTCCATCACCTGCCGACTTGGCAGGACGCCCTTTCGCGTTATCTTAAAGAGTTACAACATTGAGCCCCCCTCTCAGAGGGGGGAGGGCCGCTTGCGGCAGGGGGAGTCCCTTGTAGAACCTGACAGATAGCAGAGTCACCCTTCCGCGGGTGCGACTTCGAATATGTGAGGGAAAACATCAATCGTCACGCATCGCGCGAACGTGCGCCACATCTCCATCCACGAGCTCGCGCGCGACTGCGCCGTCTCCTCGACGACCATCGTGCGCTTCGCACAGAAGCTCGGCCTCGACGGTTTCGGCGAGCTCAAGGCCATCCTCAAGATGGAGGAGCCGACAGGCGAGGTCTATCACGACGACGTCCTCAAAGACCTCGGCGACTTCTACATCAAGACGGGCAAGAAGCTCATGGCGCGCAACTTCGACGCCGCGAGCAAGCTCATCCACGAGGCGAACCGCGTCTACGCCTACGCTTCGGGCTACGTCCAGAGCAACGTCGTGCAGGAGCTCAAGCGCCTGTTCTTCTACGACAACGTCTTGATTTTCGAGATCCGCGGTCGCGAGGAATTCAACGCGGTCATGCAGAGCGTCACGAAGGATGATCTCTTCATTTTCGTCTCGTTCTCCGGCGAATCGCCGAATGTCACCGACTTCGCGCAGCAGCTCCAGCTCCGCGACGTGCCGCTCATCTCGATCACGAAGCTCCACGACAACACGCTCGCGAGCCTCTCGACCGTGAACCTCTACGTCTCGCCCGCGCGCTTCCAGCTCTACGAAGAAGGTGACACGCGTCCGCCGTTCCAGTCGATGATGCCGTACTTCCTGCTGCTCGAAATCTGGTACGTCAAGTACCGCGTCTACCTCCAGCATCAGGCGGATGTGGCAAAGAAAAAGGCCGATGCTGAAACCTGAGGCTTAGACTCATATTATGAGGCGAATCAGCATACGGTCAGAGAGACAGATGTGGGAGAGGACGTTTGTGTAAAGAGGTACCCGTGGCTGTTGCGCCGTGGATATTTGGAAGAAGTGATTCAGTTTAATCACAAGATGAAAAAGTGAATGTGGACAAGAATGATAAAACGAAAGAACAGTATCCTGTTGTGATGCTGATTTTTCTATGGCTGAGTACTTGGCAGATGATGCAAAATAAGATATCGATTGCAGAGTTTGGCCACTTGAAACATTGAAATGAAAACAAGGCACCGTGCATCGCTTGCGTACGGTGCCTTGTTTTCAAAATTGATGCCGGTGGAGTTGCAAGTCACAACTAAAATTGGTTACATCTTTGAGAAATTTCTTGCTATGGGTTCGGTTTCTTCGTAAAATAAAGGCAGGGAGGCGATGGGATGGCGGAGAAGGACGTGACGGAGAAGAAGCTGCTCGATTATGCGGATGTGTTCGCGGATATCGTGAATGTAACGCTTTTTGACGGGCAGCGCATCATTGAGGAGCGTGACCTTGCGGATGCTTTGCCGCGCTCGGTGTACAAGCTGGACGGCAAGATGCATGAACAGGAACGGGATGTCGCAAAGTTCTGGAAGAAGAACCAGCTGCGCATCTCGCTGATCGGGCTGGAGAACCAGTCGGAAGCAGAGGCAGATATGCCGCTCCGCGTTATCGGCTATGATGGCGCGGCCTATCGTTCGGAGCTGAATGCGGACAAGAAAGGCAAGCCGAAGGTGCGTTATCCCGTTGTGACGCTGGTCTTGTACTTCGGCTATCAGACGCACTGGAACAAGGCACGGAGCTTGAAAGAATGTTTCGATATCCCAGAGCCACTGGAGCCGTTCGTGAACGACTATCCGCTTCATGTCATCGAAGTGGCGTGGTTGCCGGATGAGACGATTGCGAAGTTTCAAAGCGACTTCAAGCTGGTGGCAGACTATTTCAGCCAGATGCGGAAGGATGAATCGTATGATCCGATGCCTGACGAGATCCAGCATGTGCGGGAAACGTTGGAGCCCTTGTCGGCACTGAGCGGAGATGATCGCTTCTGGGAATCGGGAAAGGGCGTAAAGGAAGGGGAGAAATTCACCATGAGATCGGTAGCACTCGATAAGATTGAGGCGCGCGGAGAGGCGCGCGGAGAGGCGCGGGGAGAGGCGCGTGGCCGCAAGGAAGGCATCGCTGCGGCGACGATGAAGATTGTCCGGAAGATGCTCACGATGAAGATGCCGTATGATTCCATCGCTGAGTCAACGGAGATGCCGGTCGAGGAGGTCGTCCGCATCGCGAAGGAGTCGGGGCTGGCGTATTGAGGAATCCGCGAAGTGGCGCTGTTTGTCATGTTTCGGCTTCTGCGTACCAGATTTCACGAAATGTATCAAGTTGCGCCTTGTGCGCAGCTGTGCCCAAAGGCCGCGAAACTATTGATTTCGCGGCTCTTTTTTTGTATTCTTTAGTCATAAGATATCTTAGTCGAGCGGCCCGAGGCAGGATGCCGGAGGCCATCGCGAAACATCCCTGAGAAAACAGGTAATGCAATCTATTCCAATCAATCAAAACATTCTCAAAAGCGCCAACGTGCTTCACTGAGAAATGGAGGGGAAAGAAAATGTCAAAAGACCGCGTTATGCAGGAACTGCAACGGTTTGGCGGCGCGATGTACACGCCGGTCATCCTGTTCGCGTTCTTTGGTCTCACAGTCGCCATCTCCATCATCTGCAAGAACACCATGCTCTTGGGTTCCATCGCAGAGAAGGGGACGGTCTGGTACGATTTCTGGTATGTCGTCGAGCAGGGCGGCTGGACGGTGTTCGCCCAGATGCCGATTCTGTTCGCCATCGCCGTTCCGATCGGCTTCGCGAAGAAGGAGCCGGGCCGTGCGGCCATGGAGTCGTTCGTCATCTACATGTGCTTCAACTATTTCATCTCGGGCTTCCTTTCGCTGCACGGTGACTTCTTCGGAGTGGATTATTCCCAGAACGCTGGCGCCGGCACGGGCCTCGCGATGATCGCGAACATCAAGACGCTGGACATGGGCATGCTCGGTGCGATCTTCATTGCATGCGTCACGGCCTACATCCACAACCATTACTATGATACCGAGATTCCTGAGTGGCTCGGCATCTTCAAGGGCCCGGCGTTCGTCGTGGCCGTCGGCTTCGCCGTCATGATTCCGATGGCGCTCGTCTTCTGCGTTGTCTGGCCTGCCATCCAGCATGTCATTGAAAACTTCCAGTTCTTCCTCAAAACTTCCGGCATCGTCGGTGTCTGGTGCTACACGTTCGCAGAACGCATCCTGCTCCCGGCCGGCCTGCATCACTTCATCTATCTCCCGTTCATCTTCGGCCCGGCTGTCTGCGATGGCGGCATCCAGGCTTACTGGCTTCAGCATCTTCAGGATTTCGCCACGAGCGCGCAGAGCCTGAAAGACATGTTCCCGCAGGGCGGTTTCGCCCTCCACGGCTCGTCGAAAGTCTTCGGCCTGCCGGGCGCAGCACTCGCCATGTACATGTGCGCACGTCCTGAGAAGAAGAAAAAGACGGCAGCTCTCTTGATTCCGGCAACGCTCACGGCGATGCTCTGCGGCATCACGGAGCCGATTGAGTTCACGTTCCTCTTCGTCGCACCTCTTCTCTATGCTGTCCATGCAGTTCTCGCTGCTACGCTTTCCGCAACGCTCTATTTCTTCGGCCTGTCCGGCAACTTCGGCGGCGGCCTCATCGACTGCTTCGTGCAGAACTGGATCCCGCTCTTCAAATATCATGCTGGCACGTACGTCATGCAGATTGCGATCGGCGCGGTGTTCTTCGTCATCTACTTCTTCGTGTTCCGTTATCTGATCCTCAAGAACGATTACCCGACGCCGGGCCGCACGGCTGACGACGTCGAAGACAAGCTCTTCTCGAAAGCCGAGTATAAGGCGAAGAAAGAGATGGAGCAGATGGGCCTTGCGGACAACAAGCTTGCCATCCAGGCGCGTGTCTATCTCGACAGCCTCGGCGGCCCGTCCAACATCAAGGAAGTCACGAACTGCGCAACGCGCCTCCGCGTCACGGTTGCCGATCCGGACAAGGTCGCATCGGCGAACAAGTTCACGAAGGCTGGCGCGTATGGCCTCGTCAAGAATGGCCATGCCATCCAGGTCATCGTCGGCATGAATGTTCCGCAGGTGCGCGGCTACTTTGACGCTCTCCTCAAGGGCGGCGACATGTCCGATGTTTCCGAACCGGCAGCCCCGACGGCAGCCGCACCGGCCAATGTTGACAAAGGTCTCGCGATGGGCATCAAGGCTTGCATCAGCGGCCAGCTCATCGACATGACGGAAGTCAAAGACGAGATGTTCTCCAAGAAAATGATGGGTGATGGCGTTGCCATCGAGCCGTCCGGCGATACGGTCGTCGCACCGGCTGACGCTGAAGTCACGATGGTCATGGCAGACAGCAACCATGCGGTCGGCCTGCGCTTCGAGAATGGCGCCGAGCTCCTGATCCACATCGGCATCGACACGGTCAACCTCCAGGGCAAAGGCTTCACGTGCTTTGTCAAGCAGGGTGACAAGGTCAAAGCGGGCGACAAGCTCATCCAGTTCGACAAGAAGGTCATCGCGGACGCTGGCTATGCCAACACCGTCATCATGGCTGTCACGAACTCGGCTGAGTATCCGCAGCTCAAGAAGGCGAAGGACCAGAAGGTCACGAGCGCCGAGACGAACGTCATTTCGTTCTGAGCTGATTCTCTGAAATCCTGAAAATCCAAAACTCCCGAATTCCCAATTTCCGTAAACCTCTATGTCAGTTGGAAGGAACCTATTTATGAACAGAACGCTGAAATGGTGGCAGTCCTGCCAAGTCTATCAGGTCTACCCGAAAAGCTTCCTCGACACGACGGGATCTGGCACGGGCGACCTGAGTGGCATCACGGCAAAACTCGACTATCTGAAGACGCTCGGCACAGGTGCCGTCTGGCTGACGCCGGTCTATCCGTCGCCTATGGTCGACAATGGCTATGACATCGCCGACTACGAAGGCATCGACCCGTCGTATGGCACGATGGCGGACATGGAGCGCCTGATCGCGGAAGCGAAGAAGCGCGACATCCGCATCGTCATGGACCTCGTGTTCAACCATTCGTCCGATCAGCATCCGTGGTTCCTGCAGTCGAAAAAAGACCGCACGAATCCGAAGGCGGACTGGTACATCTGGCGCGACGCGAAGCCCGATGGCTCGGCGCCGACGAACTGGCGCTCGATCTTCGGCGGCTCAGCCTGGACGTGGTGCGAGGAGCGGCAGCAGTATTACCTGCATACGTTCGCTCCGCAGCAGCCCGATCTCAACTGGGCGAATCCCGACGTGCGCCAGGCGCTCTATCACGCTGCGAACTTCTGGCTGGACAAGGGCGTCGGCGGCTTCCGCATTGACGCGATTGTCTACATCAAGAAGCCGGCGTTCGTCGATGGCCAGCCGGACAGCAACGACGGCATGGTCGACATCCACGCGATGACGGCGAATACGACGGGCATCCTCGATTACCTCCACGAGTTCAAGAAAAACGTCTTTGACGGCCATGACATCTTCACGGTCGGCGAGGCGAACGGCGTCCCGCCGGAAGACCTCGACAAATGGGTCGGCGACAAGGGCGTGTTCTCGATGCTGTTCGAGTTCAGCCACATGGACCTGCAGTTCCCCGGTGGCGCAGAAGTCTGGTGTCACGCAAAGCCCTGGCCGCTGACGGCGCTCAAGAAGGCGCTGTCGGCAAGCCAGGCCGCGACGGCAGAGAACGGCTGGTACCCGATTTTCTTCGAGAACCACGACCAGCCGCGCTGCATCAACCATTTCCTGCCGGAGGGTGCCGACCGCACGCTCGCTGCGAAAGCGATGGCGACCGTGCTGCTGACGCTCCGCGGCACGCCCTTCATCTACGAAGGGCAGGAAATCGGCATGGCGAATGTCAAGTGGGGCTCCATCGAGTGCTACAACGACATCTCGTCGCACGGCCAGTACAAACGGGCGCTCGCCGAAGGCCATACCGAGGCCATGGCGCTCGATGCCGTGCACAAATTCTCGCGCGACAATGCGCGCACGCCGATGCAGTGGTCGCGCAGCACGCATGCCGGCTTCACGAAAGGCCTGCCCTGGCTGCCGGTCGAGCACGATCGCAGCTGGACGGTCGAAGTCGAGGCGGAAGACGAGAACTCCGTGCTCTCGTACTACCGCCACCTCGCAAAGCTGCGCCACGGCATCGAGGCGCTCACGGCCGGCGACTATATGGAACTTCTGCCGAGCAACGAAAGCATCTATGCTTTCCGCCGTACGATCGGCGCCGAGGCGACGGTCACGCTCGTGAATTTCACGGGCGAGGAAACCGCGTATGATGCCGACATCGTCAAAGGCATGAAGCTCCTGACGGACAGCTATCCTGCTGCGGCCCAGGAAGATGAAGAGCCCGGCAGGCTGCGCCCGTACGAAGCGGTCGTCTACGTGACGCCGGAAGCAGAAAAAACATTCAGCAAGGAGGCGGAACGCGCATGAACTTCAAGCTCGCAGCCAGCGACTATGACGGGACGCTCTTCCGCAATGAAACCATTTCAAGTGATGATGTCAAAGGCGTTCATGCATGGCGCAAGGCCGGACACAAGTTCGGCGTCGTCAGCGGCCGCGACCTCGGCATGCTCACGCCGCAGCTCGAGCACTACGGCATCGGGTTTGACTACGCCGTCTGCAACAACGGCGCAATCATCTGCGACGCGGACGGCAAGGTCCTCTTCGAGGGTCGGATCGAGCCGCGCATCCTCAAGGCCGTGAGCGAAGAGCCATGCGTGCAATCGTCGTTCCACTTCGCATTCTCCGCAAAAGACCGCACGTACCTCTGCCATGAAAGCGAAGGTTCGTGGATTATGCGCGAGGGCAAGCAGTGGGATTTCCCGGTGCTCTACATCGAGGAGAAAGACATCCTCACACTGCCGCAGATCCATCAGTTCTCGCTCGGATTCGCCGACCCGGCGGATTCGACGGCCGCGGCGGAAACGCTCAACGCGAAGTATGGCGATTATCTTCACGCCTATCCGAACCGCTGCAGCCTCGACATCACGCCGCCGGGCATCAGCAAGTCGAGCGGCATCGAGCATCTCAAGCAGCTGATGGGCTGGCAGGATGCCGAAGTCTTCGCCATCGGCGACGAGGTCAACGACCTGCCGATGATTGAAGCCTATGACGGATTCACCGTCGATACTGCCCGCGATGCCATCAAGGCGAAAGCCCGCGCGTCGTATGCAGGTGTCGGCGCGATGCTCGAAGCGAATCTCTGAACAAGAGATTTCGGGCAGCGCAACCTTTTGACTAGCTTTCCCAACAATTTTTGTTTCCCCATAATTGGATAGAAGAGAGTGAGCTCCAGCATGATCTCATCCCCCTATAGAGATCGGAGCTTCTCTCCTGCTATCTCTTTTTCAGAATATATGTTCACATCAGTATATATTTTCAAAAAAGGAAAGGAAGAAAAACATGAAACTCAACAAGAAAGCTCTTGCCATCCTGACGGGCCTGACGCTCAGCGTTTCGGGCACGGCATTTGCAGCCGAGGCCGGCGCGGACAGCTTCAGTGATGTCCCGCAGGGCCATTGGGCGTATGACGCGCTCGACTTCCTCGCGAAGGACGGCGTCATCGAGGGCATGGGCGACGGCACGTTCCAGGGCAACCGTACCATGACGCGCTACGAGATGGCATCGATTGTCGCGAAGGCCATGCAGAAGCAGGGCCTCGGCATCGGCGACCAGGCCGTCCTCGACAAACTCGCCGGCGAGTATGGCGCCGAGCTCGCAACGCTGAAGAAGCAGACGGATCAGAATACGAAGGACATCAACGACCTGAAGAAGGGCATCGCGGGCAAATTAGACGTGGATGGCTTTGTGCGCGTGCAGTATGATTACGACAAGCATGACAACGACGGCGTCAAGACGCGCGATGCTGGCCGTGACCGCTTCTACTACAACATCGTTGGTTCTTACAAAGTCAACGACAATTGGAAAGCGAAGTACCAGATCGAGAAAAACTCCATCTACCAGCACAATGGCAACAATTACAACGGCAATGAATCTGCCGTGTCGGTCGCTGCAACGGCAAAGGGCAGCCTCGAAACGCGCAAGGGCTGGTCGGGCCATGACGGCAACATCCAGCGCTTCTGGGTCGAGGGCAACGATCCGGTGTCCGGCGGCTGGATTAGCATCGGCCGCGCATGGCGTGGCCTCGGCCAGCAGAACCAGTTGCTCGGCATCGAGACGGACGGCGTGCAGGCCGGCATTCCGATCAAGGGCACGGGCCTCACGGCTTCTGCTTTCTGGCTCACGTCCGGCACGGGTGATGATTCCAACCCGGCTTGGTACGGCATTGGCACCTGGGGCAAGCTCGGCCACAGCGTCGGCATCAACCTCGACTATGCACATCGCGAGAAGAGCAAGAGCGACGATGGCGCAGCGATGGACAAGGCATACGTGCTGTCCGGCTGGTGGAACATCGCGAAGAACCTCCAGTTCCAGTATGACTACACGCACACGAATGCCGACTACCAGAACCATGGTTCGTTCTATCGCTTGAACTACCGCAACACCGACCTCAAGAAACCGGGTTCGTACCAGCTGTATGCGCGCTACATCTACAGCGGGCAGAATGGCAACTTCGGCGGTGATGATGAGTGGGAATCCCTGCGCATCTCCGGCCCGGGCAACGCGGACGGCACGAAGGGCTGGATCCTTGGCTTCAAGTACGTTCCGTACAAGAACATCGAGTGGGAGACGCTCTATGCGCATGAGAAACACCTCAACGACAACGACGAGACGCGCAAGCTCGCTCGCACGCAGGTCGACTTCCACTTCTGATTTCTTTGCTGAATGATACTAGTCCGGCAGCCTCCCTCTAGAGGGAGGTGGCCCCCGAAGGGGGACGGAGGGAGTAGTAGGGTGCTGGAGACAGACAATGATGCGGACGTTTCGAAAACATTTCGGT
The DNA here is from genome assembly GCA_900318215.1 of uncultured Veillonellaceae bacterium. GTDB lineage: Bacteria > Bacillota > Negativicutes > Selenomonadales > Selenomonadaceae > Selenomonas_C. Next base: position 11,521 of record ONJV01000014.1, on the reverse strand, counting down.
TGAAATTTAAAACGACGAGATGCTTTCGGACGTTCGCATTTTTGTTAGGCAATCACATCCGACTACTCCCCCAGTCAGCCTGTCGGCTGACAGCCCCCTCTGGAGGGGGCCTGATAAAGATTGATATGCATGAAAAAGGAGGAACAACGATATGATGTCCCGCGGAAAAATGCTTGCCATATCTCTGACGCTCGGTCTGTTTGCTGCGCCGTTCGCCACTCCATTCCCATTTTCCCTGCAGGTTTGCTCGGCTGCCGCGCAGGCGGCGCAAACGGCAGAACGCTCCGTCGTCCTCGTCGGCGACCTGCAGCAGCTCGGCGGCGCAGCGTCGAAGTGGTCGCCATCCGACACGGCGACGCGCATGCATGATGATGGAAACGGATTTTATTCGTATACCATCAAAAATATGCCTGCCGGCACCTATAATTACAAGATTGCCATCAACGGCAGCTGGGCTGAGAACTACGGCCTCGGCGGCATGGCGGATGGCGCGAATGTTTCGCTGACGCTGGAGAGGCCCGAAGACGTTACCTTCTATTATAATGACAAGACGCATCACATCGCCGACAGCCACAGCTACCAGATGAAATCCGACGCCGACCTGCCGAAGCTCTCGGGTGTGCCGGGTGTGCAGGACGCCACGATGCGCGACTACATGCTGTCGGACTTCTACGAAACCGACGCCGATGTCCCGGCTGGCACGTACACGGCGACGATCGCGCAGAGCGGGCAGGCGCCCGTCACGCAGTCCATCAAGATCGCGAAGGCGGGCACGGTGGCCTTCTATTACGATGCGGCGAAGCGCCACATCATCGCCGATGATGGCAGCATCCACGCCGAGAGCGTCACGCATGACAGCTGGGACGAAGCGCAGCGCACGCCCTGGGGTGCCGTCGCCGAGGGCACGCCTGTCACGCTGAAGCTCGCGACGGGCGCGGGCGATGTCACGAATGCAAAGCTCCTGCTGACAAAAGCTGCCATGACGACGAAAGGCGGCGACGAGTACAATCCCGATTACGACGCGGGGCAGACGACGGCCTACGCCATGACGAAGACAGGCACGCAGGACGGCAAAGACCTCTGGATCGTCACGTTCACGCCGAAGACGTATGGCATCTATGGGTACAAGTTCCTTTTGAATGACACAAAGGAATACGGCGACGATACGAAGACGGGCGGCCCTGGAGAGCTGAAGTTGCGTGGCACGAAGAATTTCCAGCTGACCGTTTATGAGAAAGGCTACGAGACGCCGGACTGGGCGAAAGAAGCCGTCTGCTACCAGATTTTCCCTGACCGCTTCTTCAACGGTGACAAGACGAACGACACGGCACGCGACACGGCGCGCGGCAGCCAGCCCGTGCAGCATCGTGCCTGGACGGATTTGCCCGCGAATGGCGGCGCGACGGATGGCGACGAATGGGTCTGCAATGATTTCTTTGGCGGTGACCTCGCAGGCATCATGCAGAAGCTCGACCACCTGCAGAAGCTCGGCATCACGGCCATCTATCTGAATCCTGCGTACAGCGCTTCGTCGAACCATCGCTACGACGCGCGTGACTACGGCAGCATCGACCCGTTCCTCGGCGATTTCAAGGACCTCGAGAAGCTGGCCGCCGAGATGAAGAAGCGCGGCATGCACCTCATCATGGACGGCGTCTACAACCATGTCGGCGACGACTCCGTCTATTTCGACCGCTATGGCAAATATCCGACCGTCGGTGCCTATGAATACTGGAGCCGCATCTATGATCTCGAGAACACGAAGGGCCTGACAGAAGCGCAGGCGAAGGCCGAGGCAAAGAAAGAGCTCGAAGCCGAAGGGCAGACGTTCAGCCCGTGGCATTGGGAAAATTGGTTCGACATTTGGAACCGCCGAGCGAATGACGAGATGGGCGAGAAGTACGACTACCACGACTGGCAGGGCTACTCGAGCCTTGCGCCGTTCCGCGACAAGGATTTCCCGGGCTATGACGCGAAGACAACGCACACCGACCTCGGCGACTACCTGCTCTATGGCCGCGATGGTGAAAAGGGCATCCTGCCGAAATGGTTCGACTACGGCCTCTCGGGCTGGCGTCTCGACGTCGCGAAGGAAGTGCCGCCGGGATTCTGGGCGAACGTGCGGAAAGAAGTCAAGCGCGCCAAAACGCCGGACGGCGCGACGCCGCTGCTGCTCGGCGAAATCTGGCAGGACGGCTCGCAGTTCCTGACGGGCGACACGTTTGACTCCGTCATGAACTACAAGCTCTCCGACGCCATCAAGAACTTCGTCATGGGCGGCAAGGCCGAGGATGCGGACGACACGCTGACGCAGCTCCGGCAGAACTATCCGGAGCAGGCGCTCTACGACCTCATGAACATCGTCGACAGCCATGACACGGCACGCGCTATCTACACGTATGGTGGCGGCAAGGATGACGTTCTCCAGCCGACGAAAGCTGACTTCGACTACGACCTCGGCAAAGCCCGCCTCAAGATGGCCGCCGTCTTCGAGCTCGGCTACCCCGGCATGCCGACCATCTACTACGGCGACGAGGCTGGAGAGTTTGGCAGCAAAGACCCCGACTGCCGCCGCACATACCCGTGGGGGCACGAGGACAAAGAGCTCCAGGACTTCTACAAGAAGGCCATCGCCGTGCGCAACGACCACAAAGACGTCTTCGCCCGCGGCAGCCTCAAAACCCTCAAGGCAGAGGGCAGCATCTACGCCTACGAGCGCAAATCGAAGGACGGAAAGATTGGCATTGTCGCACTGAACAACGGCAAGGCCGCAACCGTCACCATCCCCGTCACGGCCAAAGACGGCACGGTCTTCAAAGACCAGATCAGCGGGAAAAAGTTTATCGCAAAAAATGGGGGAATTTCGATTGTCTTGAGTGAAAATCAGGCACTGATGTTGCTAGATTGAGTAAGGGATTGCCTTGCAAGTCAATCTTCCTCGTGATATAATCAAATCAAGGCAAGAAAGAAGCAGGTCCATTACACGACAGAAAAGCCACGAGTGGCAGCTCGTGGCTTTTCTATTCCCATGGTGCAGGCAGGGCTTAACGCCTAGGCTCATTGCCAAATACTCTTCTGTCGAGCCATTTGCAAATGTAGTAGGCGACTACGCTTGCCATAACAGAGAGAAAAAACAGAGAAGCGGTTTCCATTACACTACCCCCCTTCCGTGCCTGTCTGGGGGTGGCAACACGAAAATTATAGCATAACTGGCAGTACTTGCCAATTCTTGACACCCTTTCTCCTCGTTGCTATGATAGGATTAGCAACAAGGGGAGAGGGGATTTTTTATGAGCGAAGAATACGTCCCGACCGGCCACCGCATCTTTCGCGGCGGCAAGCATATCGAGATGGAAGTCATCTCGACGGAGATGAAGCCGTTCGTCATCCATCAGCCCGGTGACATGGAGGCAGAAGTCACAGCGTCGTCGAGCACGCCGCATGATGACGTAGCCGAAGATATTGCGGCGCGCATCGCTGGCGACCGCAAGCAGTTCCAGGACGACATCCTCGCGCTTGCAAAAGCGAAAAAAGCCGAAGAAGACGGCGAGGATAGCGTATCTGCAGATGGGGGAGAAGCCAGTGCGACAGGCGCGCCCGCGGAAGCTGCAGATGCCGACGACCTTGGCGATCTCGGAGACCTGGGGAATTTAGATGATTTAAGCGACTTGGGCGACCTTGACGATTTGGGCGATCTCGGCGACCTCGGCGACGCCGAAGCTGCGGAGGCTGCTGATGATGCCGCTGGCACAGATGCCGTACCTCAGCCCGATGGAAAGGGAGATACAGAATGAGCAACATGAACATCCAGCTTTTCGTGACTGACCTCGACGGCACGCTGCTGCCGACCGGCCGCGATGTGCCCGCAAAGAACATCGAGGCCGTGAAGCGCGCCGTCGCTGCCGGCGTCACCGTGACGATTGCGACGGGCCGCATGTACCGCGCAGCTCTGCCGGTCGCGCAGGCGCTCGGCGTCGATGTGCCGATCATCACGTACAATGGTGCGCTCATCAAGTCCGTTTCGGGCGAAGTCTATGATGAGAACTACGTGCCAGCCGATGCCGTGCGCGACGTTGTCGACTTCTGCCACGAGCGGAACTGGCATGTGCAGACATATTCTGATGACGAGCTCTATTTCGCCGAGCACGATGAAAAGGCGAAAGGCTACGAGGCCGCACAGGTGCTCGCAGGCCATACCGTCGGCTGGGACGGCCTCAAGCAGCATACGGAACATGTCGCAAAGCTCCTCGTCATCTCCGATTCGGCAGAAGAGACGGCCGAGCGCATCGAGCTCCTGCAAAAGGCTTTCGGCGGCCGTGTGCAAGCCGTGCGTTCGAATCCCGAGTACGCCGAAGTCGTCCTGCCGGGCGTCTCAAAAGCGTCAGGGCTCAAGAAACTCGCCGCGAAGCTCGGTATTTCGATTGAAAACGTCATGGCCATCGGCGACTCGAACAACGACCTGCCGATGCTCGAAGCGGCCGGCCACAGCGTCGCCATGGGCAATGCCCTGCCTGAAGTGAAGGCGGCCTGCGATTACACCGTCGGCACCTGTGAGGAACACGGCTTTGCCGAGGCCATCGAGAGGTTCGTGCTGCATGACAACTGATAGAAAAGACATCCGCCTGATTGCGCTTGACCTCGACGGCACGCTGCTGAACTCGGAAAAGCTCATCTCGCCGCGCACGATGGCGGCGCTCCGGGCGGCCATGGCGAAAGGCGTCCACGTCACGATTGCGACGGGACGCATGCTCGCAGGCGCGGCGATGTTCGGGCGGCAGTTCGGCGCGAATACGCCGCTCATCTGCTGTAATGGCGGCGTCGTGCAGGGCATGGATGACGAAACGTCCATTTTTGAGCGCCACATGGCGCCTGAGACCGTGCGCGGCATTCTCTCGTTCTGCCATGAACATGGCTGGTATGTGAACTGGTGCATCGGCCGCGAGGTCTGCGCTGAGTATTATGCGCCAAAATGGTATTTTGCCTACCGCACGGTGCAGGATTTCCACGTGAAAGAAGTCGGCGACCGCTATCTCGATTATACGGAAAATGTCATCCAGTGCGTCGTCCGCGACCTCGACGGCAAGGTCGAGCCGATGGTCAAGGCGCTCAAAGCGGCGTTTCCTGGCCAGTTCCATGCCCAGCAGAACACGGGCACGAGCTCCGACCTCACGCCCGTCGGCGTCACGAAAGCTCTTGGCCTCGAATTCCTCATGAAGCACTACGGCCTCACCCCCGAAAACGTCATGGCCTGCGGCGATGGCGACAACGACCTGCCGATGCTGGAATTCGCCGGCACCGCCGTCGTCCCCGCCAACGCCCTCCCCACCGCCCAGTCCCTCGCGACGTACCACGCCGACACCAACGACAACGACGGCATCGCCAAAGCTATCGAAGAACTCGTACTCTAATTCCACTTGAACAAATCGCTCCTTTCGAAGATGTTATTTCAATGGAACGGACGTTTCTTATACTGCAGCCCCCCTCGTTGAGGGGGGACGGGCCGCGTGAGCGGCGGGGGGAGTAGTAAGGTGCGATAGCCTGACAAGATATGTCCGATTTTTCTAAAGTCCTTTTCATTATCTCGCATTTTTCATCTTTCATTGTTACCATCAACCTCATCTGGGAGGTGTCCATATATGATTGAAGAAAAGAACATCCAGGAACTTGATTCCCAAAACCATAAATCCGACAAGGAATCCCCGCGCCTCGTCATCGTCACGGGCATGTCGGGCGGCGGCAAGACGCAGGCCTGCCGCTACCTCGAAGACCTCGGCTATTTCTGCGTCGACAACCTGCCGCCAATCTTCATCCCGAAGTTCGTCGAGCTCTGCGCCCATGCGGGCGGCCATGTCGGCAAGGTCGTGCTCGTCGTTGATACACGCAGCCGCGAGTTCTTCGACACATTCGTGCAGGTCCTCGACCACATGGACCACGATGACAAGAACTACGAGATGCTCTTCATGGATGCCTCCGATGCGGCCATCATCCGCCGCTACAAGGAGACGCGCCGCCGCCATCCGATGGCACCGGCTTCGCGCATCACGGAGGGCATCGCGAAGGAGCGCGAGCGCCTCGCGCCTGTGCGCGCGAAAGCGACGTATATCATCGACACGTCCGAGCTCAAGAAAGTCGAATTGCGCGACAAGATTCACCGCCTGTTCGGTGCGGGCGAAGGCGAGCAGATGAACATCAACGTGCTTTCGTTCGGCTTCAAGTTCGGCATGCCGCTCGACGCCGACATGGTGCTCGACGTGCGCTTCCTGCCGAATCCGTTCTACATCGAATCCATGCGCCACAAGAGCGGCGCGGTCAAGGATGTTGCCGACTACATCGCCGGGTTCCCCGTCACGCAGGAATTTCTCGCAAAGCTCGATGACATGATTGATTTCCTCGTGCCCCAGTACGTCAAGGAGGGCAAGAGCCAGTTCGTCATCGCCGTCGGCTGTACGGGCGGCATGCATCGCAGCGTCTTTGTGGCAAAACACATTTTCGACCGGCTCGGCAAGAAAGGGTATCCGGTCAAGCTCGAACATCGCGACCTCATGAAGAACGATGTCTGGGAGCACGTCAGGGAGGAATGCTGAAACCATGCATCTTTTGAAATGGCTCTATCCGGGCATGCGCTTCAAGCGGTGGCTGTTCGTCTTCGCGGTCGGCGTCATGTTCGTGAGCCTGGGGCTCGGCCTCGTCTTCAACTACAAATATCTCGATGCCATCGAGGAAGCCATCTTCCGCACGGTCTACCTCTGGCAGGGCAGCTATGACTACACGGCGCCGGCGCTCGCCGGCATCGCCTTCGTGGCCATCGGCGCTGCGCTCATGCTGCTCGCGACGCGCTTCGTCATCCGCTCCGTCATCACAGTCTTGCTGCCGGACAAGAACGAGCGCCTCGTCGACATTATCTATGAAAAGCGAAAGCTCGGCAAGGGCCCGACCGTCACCGTCATCGGCGGCGGCCACGGCCTTTCCGTGCTGCTGCGCGGCATCAAGTCGGCAACGTCGAACGTCACGGCCGTCGTGACGGTCGCAGACGACGGCGGCTCGTCGGGCCGCCTGCGCGAAGAACTCGGCATCATCCCGCCGGGCGACCTGCGCAACTGCCTCGTCGCGCTCGCCGATACCGAACCTTTGATGGAAAAGCTCTTCCAGTATCGTTTCAAGGGTTCGAGCGAGCTCGCAGGCCACAGCTTCGGCAATCTCTTCATCGCTGCCATGACTGAGGTCACGGGCGACGTCGAGACGGCGCTGAAGGAATCGTCGAAAGTCCTCGCAGTCAAAGGCCGCGTGCTGCCGGCTTCGACGGCCCATGTCCGCCTCGATGCCATCATGGACGATGGCACCGTGGTGCAGGGCGAGTCGCAGATTCCGGAAGTCCACAAGCACATCCGTCGCGTCAAGCTCTACCCGGAGCATGCACAGCCTGTCGATGCCGCGCTCGAAGCACTCGAGACGGCCGATGCCATCATCCTCGGCCCAGGCTCTTTATATACGAGCATCATGCCGAACCTCCTCGTCGACGGTGTCGCGGATGCCGTGAAGAAAAGCCATGCGCTCAAGATTTATATCTGCAACGTCATGACGCAGCCCGGCGAGACGGACGGCTACACGGCCTCCATGCACGCGAAAGCCATCCTCGACCATGCGGGCAAGGGCGCCATCGACTTCATGCTCGTCAACTCCCATCCTATCAGCGAAGAAATGAAGCGTTACTATGCCGACAAAGGTGCCTTCCCCGTCAAGATTGACGAGGAAGAGGTCAACAAGCTCGGCATCGGCCTCATGAAAGCCGACATCATCAACGAATCCGACGTCATCCGCCATGACCCCGATAAATTGTGTCGGGCAGTTATGAAAATGATCTATGATTTTCAGCCGAACAACTGAAAACGGAGCCTTTCAAACCTGCAGCCCCCCTCTAGAGGGGCGTAAATCCTCCAGTGGAGGATTTACGGGGCCGCGAGAGCGGCGGTGGGAGTCCCTTGTATGCCTTAGCAATTTGCAAGGAGTGTCTTCCGCGGGTGCGAAGCAATAAGTTATACTATGCCATCCTTTGCCACTGAAGTAAAAAACGAAATTGCGAGATTGATGTATGACCAAGCGTGCGACCGCACGGCCGAGATGGCGGCGCTCCTGCGCATGGGCGGCACCATCACGTTTGGCCCGCACCGCACGTTCGGCGTCAACTTCACGACTGAGAACGCCGCCGTTGCGCGCAAGATGCTGAACCTCCTGAAGCGCGAAGGCGAAGGCGTCCGCACGGAGATTTCCGCGCGCCGCGCCCGCCGCCTCAACAAGCACAACAACTACCTCGTGCGCATCGTGCCATCGCCGGGCGTCGAAGGACTCCTCGAACACCTCGGTCTCATGCAGGGCGGCAGCCTCAATCTCGGCCAGGAGCAGAAAGGCCTTGCCATCCTCCGAAAGAATTGTTGCCGTGCGGCCTACCTGCGCGGCGCATTCCTCGGCGGCGGCAGCGTCAACCGCCCCGAGGCGCACTACCACCTCGAGCTCGTCGCGCCGAACTATGCGTTCGCGCACCTGCTGCACACGCTCATGCGTCGCCTCGAATTTCCCGCCGGCATCGCCGAGCGCCGTGACGTCTACGTCGTCTACCTCAAAGAAGGCGACGCCGTCGTCGATTTCCTCGGCATGATGCAGGCGGGCGCCGCCGTCGAGCGCTTCGAAGTCGCGCGCAACGTCAAAGAAGTCCGCGAGCAGGTCAACCGTCTCGTCAACTGCGAGACGGCGAACCTCCAGAAAGCCGTCGATGCCGCCGGCCGCCAGATCGAGGACATCCTCGTCCTAGAAAAAGCCGGTGCGATGAAGAGCCTTCCCGACCAGCTCCGCGAGACCGCCGAAGCCCGCAAAGCCCACCCTGACCTCACGATGGCCGAGCTCGCCGCTCTCCTCTGCGTCAGCAAGCCCGGCGTCAACCACCGCCTCCGCAAACTCCACGCTCTCGCAGAGAAATACCGTTCTCCCCAATAGTATCAAAGGAACGATCAAATTTGCAATTCCTCCACTCACGCATCGTCAAGCATCTGCTCACAGCGGCCGCCCTCCTCTTCCTCGCGGCTGCCCTTTTCTGTGCCTACGTTGCATACAATCCGCCCAAGGGCGTCCCCATCCTCGAATATCACATGGTCGACACCCACGAAGATGCTGACAGCCATCCCTACAACGTCCCTCCCGACGAATTCGCGGCACAGCTCGACTACCTCCAGCAGCAGGGCTACACGACCATCACGATCATGGACTTCCTGCGTGCGAAGAAAGGCAAGCAGGAGCTCCCTGAAAAGCCCATCATCCTGACATTTGACGATGGCTACGAGGACAACTATACCGTCCTGCTGCCCATGCTCGAAGCGCGCGGCATGACGGCCGTCATCTTCATGCCCACGAACCTCATCGGCCGTCCTGACTACCTCACATGGGAAGAACTGCGCGACATGAGCCGTCGCGGCCTCGAAATCGGCAGCCATACCGCCGACCACGAGCCCCTCACGACATTCTCTCCCGACGGCCAGCAGGATCAGGTGCATCTTTCGAAACTCCTGATGGAATGGAACGGCCTGCCGACCGTTTTCAGCTTTTCTTACCCGAATGGCATGTATGATACTACCATGCCCGCGCTGCTCCAGCAGAACGAATACCTCGCGGCCGTCACTGGCGACGCCGGTTTCAACACGTTCGACACGGACCCCTACCTGCTCCAGCGCATCAACATCCCGCATCCGCGCTTTGGTCTCGCAGAATTCCGCCTCCGCCTCCTCAAAGCCGAAGTCTTCACGAAACTCGGCATCCGCCAGCATATTGAAAAATAAAGGAATGTATCTATGTCTCTTGCAAAGAAACTGAAATCTCATCTTTCTGCCTTTTTTGCGAGCACTGCAGCGTGCTCGCTTCTTTTCACCGCCTCGACGGCCTCTGCCGATACCCCGCAGGACGTCTCTCTCGTAGCGGGGATGGACTCCCTCGAAGCCTCCCGCACCGACCTCCGCTCCCGCACGGACGACACGCGCATCGTCACGCAGGCCGCGACGACGACGGCCGAGTCGCGCCTCGTCAGCCGCCGCGCTGAGGATGAAAGCACGGCACAGCCCGTGCGCCGTCGTCCGCTTTCCCGCATCATGCACCAGCTGAAGACGACGCAGACCGATGGCGGCGGCACGCTGCTCTTTTCCGACAGCCCCGAGTACGCGACAGAGGACGGCATCCTCTATCGCGATACCGTGCAGGGGGCCGCGCGCGTGCTCTATTACCATGTGAACCGCATGGATGCGCCGAAGAAAGTTGCCATCGTGCTCGAAAATCGCAGCAACGGCACGTCGATGATCACGGTCTCGCGCGGCGGCGCGAGCCAGCCGAGTCCGCATTACCTCGACGTCGGCAAAGCCACGCAGGCGCTCTATTTCGATGACCAGCAGCCGCAGCGCTTCTTCCTCAAGAAAGGGGAGCGCCGCGTCCTCGTTCAGGACATGGACACGACCGTGCTCCAGCCGGAAGACCTCGTCTATGGCTGCTATGACTTCACGACGACGCAGGCCGTTCGCACATCAGTCGTCATCTGCCCGTCCGACGCCGACCCAGCGGCCTTTGTGCGCCATGCGCGCATCCTTCCTGCCGACGACCTCCGTCTGCGCGGCACGTTTGCCAAAGCCGACCGCACGATTCGCGCCACGCATGCCTACAATCCCAACAAAGATGGCATCGCTTATTTCCTGCTCGCTGACAACGAGAGCGATCTCTATCGTAAAGGCATTGACGCGACGGATGGCAGCGAGACGCTGAACTATGGCAACTACGGCATCCTCTACCATCTCGAGATTCCTGTCGCCGGACAGGAAAAGACCCAGTTCTACCTGAGTCCCTTCGGTGGTACCTACGCAGGCGCCATGCGCGTCACGACTCCGGACAAGCGGAGCCAGCTGCTCCTGACACCCTCGGACACGACGTATTTCGGCGAAGGCACCGACCACATGACCGAGTACTCCGGCCGCAAAAGAATCCGGCCTCGCCATCCTGACGGACGGCATGGAACTTTCAGACCTCGGCCGATACAATGCCCGCACCGCCCCGACGTTCGAATTCTCCCCTCCAGGAGCCTCCAACCTCCCAGTTGCGATTATTTTGATGCCAGAGAATTAAGTCTCTTTAAAGCCAGCCTCCCTCTCAGAGGGAGGGGGACCGCGAAGCGGTGGTGGGAGTCCCCTGCACGTCAAAATGACAAGCAGGATTGAAACTTCCGCGGGTGCGAAAAAGAATTTGAAAAAACTGTTGACAAGAGCATCTCAGGCGTGTATTATATATCAAGTCGGCGGCAGACAGCGAGAGCACAGCACCGCAGACAGCGATGAAACCAATGAAGCGAAGCTGCTTCGAAAAAAAAGAATTTCGAAAAGTTCTTGACAAAGCAGACGCACTGAGGTATCATATAGAAGCTGATTCACGAAAGAGCTTTTCAAAAGCTTCCAGAGAGAATCACGGGTGTTCTTTGAAAACTAAACAATGTAGATTATCA
>ONJV01000118.1 GCA_900318215.1 uncultured Veillonellaceae bacterium | reverse complement strand
GGCTCGAAAACCGCATCGACTGGCAGAGGCTTGGATGTGCGGTATGGAATGCGCAGTGGGGTGATTCGGACGACCTCGGCGGATTTGTATGGCAGGACACCGACCACATGTGGCTCGGCAATCATGCTGTGGACGGCGATTATATGTATGACGAATCTCTCTTTCAGGACTGATACACTTACCTGAAAAGTGTACGAAAAGTGTACGATTTTTGTACGGGGAAAATGCGAAAACGTGCGGTGTTCGGCACGGAAAAGAGCAGAGTGCACGAAAATCGGAAAATCTAGGGAGCGATGCTTTTGACCAGCAAACAGAAAAAGCAGGAACGCACACTAGAGAAAAGAGATCGAGACGGCTATCAGGGGCTCATTCCTCTCTGCGAGGTCTACGGCTTCGAGCAATTCCTCACGAGGGAACGAGACTGGCATAGTGCAGTCACATCTGGAAATGAGCTCATGCACGTCTATCGGCGCATCGGAGAAGAGGTCATTGTGTGGTTTAAGGAAAAGCCGCGCACGACCATCACGACGCGCCACGGCATGGGCCTTTATTATTGCTATCTGACATTCAGCGAAAGGAAGGACATCTATCATGAGCAAGTGGACGGAATTTAGAGACGCAATCGAAGCGGACATCTCGAGCATGAGCATTAGCGAGACAGCAAAGCAGGAACTCACAAAGAACCTCGTCGATAACGTCATGCCGGCCGTCGACGCATGGGTCGATAAGCTAGCGGGCGGTCTTATCGAGGAAGCGAAGGCAGAAACGGGATGGAACAAAATCCGCGACGGCATCGTCCTGCCGTATGCGCTGCGCGCGCTCGTCTACCTCGGCCGCCAGGTGCTGGAAAAGACCTTGGAGAACACGGTCAAAGCGTAAACGCATAGAATCCGCATGGGCATCCGCATAGGATGACACATATCATTGAAAAAAGAATAAAATAAGCCCTCTCCGTATTGGTAGTACGGAGAGGGCAGGAAAGGAAGTGATGGTATGAGACTTCCTAAACTGACTGGGAAAGACTTCGTTCGTTTGGTCGAAGTCGTTCTCAAGTTCGTCCTAAAGGTGACAATCCTTTTATGGAAATTATACCACGACAATACTTGATTGACAAGAAAGCAGAGAGCTCTCGGCTGCTATGGCTGAGAGCTCTTTTTTTGTGCAAAATTTTCGCAGATACGCTAAATTTCACTTGACAATAAGCGAAATTTAGCGTATAATATAATCAAGAAATGAGAAAGGAGGGAAGCAGATGAAGAGAAAAAGAAAGTTCAAGCTGATAAAGTTAATCGCGGCACTTCTCCTAGCAATCGCAGCGCTGATAGAAGCCATCGCAGATTTACTTAACAGCTTGAACAGGTAACCGAAAGGGAGGGGCGCAAGCCCTTCCCAATCGGCATATCCAATTATATCATCTGCGAGAACCATGAACAACAGTAAAACGCTCGCCATCGTCTTAGCGGTTGCCTTGTTGCTGAGAATCTTCCTGCCGGACGATTTCGCACGGGGCATCTTCTTCGGATTCATGGGCATATGGCTGCTCGTGTCCGTCGTAAAAGAATGGAGGGACTCAGATGCTGATTGATGACGTCATGACCATCAAAGAAGCGTGCCAGCGGTGGAACCTTGGAAACACGACCATAAGGCAGGCATGCACAGGACAAAAAGGCGGGCTGCCGCGATTCCAGAAAGGAGAGTTCAGGCAGTCAGGCAGTACGTGGCTCATCACGGTCGATGGAATGACGCGCGTATTTGGCAAAGAACAAAAGAAATAATTTGACGTTCAAAGAGAGAGCTCTTGGCTGTAGTGGTCGAGAGCTCTTTGTATTGACAGATTTTATTTCGTACGGTATAGTATAATTAACTAGTTGGTTAATTGTGGACGTTGCCACGCAGGGAGGCGGTCTTGCGATTTGAAGATCACGTATGCCAACAAGCGCGTAGAAAAATGTTTTACAGATTATGGCAGGATGCAGAGGCTTCTCGGGCTCGAAACGACGAAGAAAATAAAAATCCACATGAACCATCTGGAAGCTGCTGAACATTTTGGAGATTTTCTTTCCTTGGGACTTGGGCATCCAGAACCGTTGACTGGATACGAACATCCAAGATATTCTGTCCATGTAACGAAAAACACAAGATTGATTTTGGAACCAAATGCAACAAAGGACACCGTGACCATCTGCACGGAAATCGAAGTGGAAGGAGTGAGTGATTATCATGGCGGAAAAGAAAATTGGTATATCTCCTGACTTGATCATTCCTCCAGGAGAGACCATTGCAGAACTTCTAGAAGATCGGAACCTAACTCAAGCGGAACTCGCTGCCATTGTTGGTAAGACACCGTCATTTCTGAGCCAGGTCATCAACGGAAGCAAGCGGATTTCTCCGACCTTCGCAAAAAAGTTGGAGTATGCCTTTGGCGTGCCAGCGTCTTTTTGGAACAACCTGCAAGCGAATTATGACGCAGAGCTTTATTCATACGAAGAAGCGAATAGCATCACAAAAGAAGAAAAGGCCATCGCCAGCAAGGACTTGAAGGAATTCGCTTCCTATCTGTTTCAGAAATCTGGTATGAAGACATGCAGGAAGGCAGATGAAGCCGTCCTGTCTCTCCGCAGGATGCTTCGTGTCAGTTCCCTATGCAACCTATCAAATGTAGCATTGCAAGGCGCTTATCGTATTTCGGATGAAAAAACAATGAACCAGTATGTGATGGGTGCTTGGGTTCGAATGTGTCAGCTGATAGGCGAAAAGAGTACAGTGAAAAACATTTTCGACAAGTCGAGCATCGGATTATTGATTGATAGCCTGAAGAAAATTATGTGCAACAACAGGCAAGACCTTCAACGCTCTTTGATCGAGCTGTTCAGCCAGTTCGGAATCCAATTATCACTTGTCCGCCATTTCAAAGGTGCTCCCGTCCAAGGTTACATTTGCAAAAGGAACGATGGAAGCTATCAGATGGTTCTCACATTGCGGAAAGCATGGGCTGATATCTTCTGGTTTTCATTGTTCCATGAGCTGGGGCATATTTATAATGGAGACGTGACACAGAAGAGAAAATTCGTTGATTACGAGCGTGGATCTGTAGAAGAAGCCGCTGCAGATCAGTTTGCTTGCGATCACCTGCTATCGCCGGATGCTTACATGGATTTTTGTAAAGTCGCTAACTTCCAAAGAAGCAGTATAGTAGATTTTGCGAAATCACAAGGGGTAAAGCCTTATATTGTCATCGGGAGATTGCAGCGCGAAAGACGTCTCCCGTATGGAGCGTTTGATGACTTAAAACTCAGATACAAATGGAAAGAAACGGCATAAAGGAAAAGAGCTCTCGTCAGTAAGATGAGAGCTCTTTGACGTTCAATGTGTCCAACTTGGACACATTGTATAGAAGGGAAAAGTTTTTCAGGCGCAAGGCATATAGACAAACTCGCGCCACATGATATAGGACGGGGAGTGTGTCACGACCATGCCGCCGACTGCCCCTGCCACGGAACACACAACTCCCGAAAGTCCTTGATTTTCGGGGGTTTTTTGCGTGTCTGGACTCTTCTGATAGTGGCGCTGCGCAGCGCCCGGAAGCAGGTATCCGACCGTGACTGTGAGCGTGCCGTCCTCGTTCGCGATGATGTGGGGGACGTGCTGGCGGATCGTGTGCTGGATTTCTTCGCGGCTGCGGCTCTGGAGATTTTCGACGTCCTTGCGCAGCATCGCCGCCAGCGCGGGGACGTTGACCGCGCGGCCTATGTTCTCGGCGGTCGAGATGGCGATTTCGAGTTTCGCTTTCTTTTCCTTGAGGTCGGCGATCTGGATGCGCAGATCGTCATCGTCGAAGCCGGACAAGATGGCCTTGAGGCCGTTCTGGATGCGCGTGTTCACGCTGGCGAGTTCGCGGCGCTGCGCGGTGACGTCTTCCGTGCCCTGCTGCTTGGCGAAGCGGGCGGCGATTTCCTCGGCGAGCGCGACGAAGTCCGTGCCGCGCAGCAGGCATTGCTTGACGGCGTCGATGACGAACGCTTCGAGCGCTTCACCGCGAATCGGGTCGCTCTTGCAGCCGTAGCGCTTGCGGCGGATGCCGTAGCGATTGCCGCAACAGTAGTAGAGATACTCGCGGCCATGCGCGCGGGAGACGTGCGCGAAGTAGTTCGAGCCGCAGCGCGCGCAATGGATGAGGCCGGAGAGCAGGAAGACGCGCTTCTTGATGGGCGGGCGGCTTGTGCGGTTCTTGTTCTTTTTCATGCGTTCCTGGACGCGCAGGAACGTCTCCATGTCGACGATGGGCGGGATAGCGCCGGACGGGATGGACGTCTTGCGCGGGTTGTCCTGCCGGCCGACGTACTTGCGCATGACTTGGTACGTGTGCGCGTTCCATGTGTAGATGCCGGCATAGCGGGCGTTTTTCAGCATGTAGTAAAGGGAGTTGCGAGACATCGGTGCGCCATGGCGGCCGATGACGTGCGAGAGGTCGAGCTTGTCCATGATGTAGTCGTAGCTGTAGCCGTCGGCATAGAGGCGGAAGACCTCGCGCACGATGGCGGCTTCGCTTTCGACGATGAAATAGCGCTGATTCTTGACGCCGAAGCCGAACGGCGTGACGCCGCCGAGGAAAAGACCTTTGCGGGCGGCTGCATCCATGCCGTCGAGGGATTTCTGCCGCGTCTCGAGCACCATGTGCTGGCCGAGGCCGACGGAAATGAACTCGCGCAGGAAGGCGTCAGGGTCGAGCGGGTCGCCGAGCTGCTGATGGCAGGAAATGACGTTGACGTGCAGCTCGCGCATGAGGCGGCGGAAGGAGAACCAGTCCGCCACGTCGCGAGAGCCGCGCGAGATGTCGTAGATGATGATGTTCGAGAACTCGCCGCGGCGGGCGGCCTCGATCATGCGCTGGAAGGACGCGCGGTCCGTGTTCGTGCCGCTGCATCCTTCGTCGACAAACTGGTGCGTGAGCTTGATGTGGTTCTTCAGGCAGTAGCCCGTGATTTCGTGCATCTGGTACTCGATGCTGTTCTCGGTCTGATTGTCGGTGCTATAGCGGGCATACGCCGCGGCAGTTTTTTCTTTCATGATGATTCCTCCTAGCGTGCCGGGGAGAACCATGCTATAATAAAGGCATGGAACTAGTCCGGCTGGGCAACATGGTCTTGATGGGGCTCTTCGACTAGTGACGAATTGAATAGGCTCTGCTTGCGTGTTCAACGGTGGTGGGCAGAGCCGCGAAATTGGGAGTCGCCCATGTCGGGCGGCTCTTTTTCAAAAGGAGACGGGGAAGATGGAAAAGTGGGTGGTATACATCCTCTTGCTGCTGCCGGGCTTCCTCGCGGCGAAGACGTCGGAGCTGATTGGGAGCGCGAGCGGCGGGACGAAGAAAGCCGATCGTCTCTTTTCCTATGCGGCGTTCAGCGCGGTGGCGAACAGCATCATCCTGCCGGCCGCCGTCCTCATGGGCATCGTGCCGGGCGGCGCGACGGTCGAAAGCGTGGCGGGCGTGCTCGGCGTCGGACAGATTGCCATCTACCTCGTCGTGTCGAGCATCGTGAGCATCGCCATCGGCGCGGCATGGTCGCTCTGGATTGGCAGGGCGCTGCTCGAGCATCTCAACCGCTGGAACCTCAAGCACGGGCGGGCGGCATATAGCACAGAAAGCGCCTTGAATCATATGCTCAAGGATGGGAAATACCATTTTGTCATCGTCCAGAAAGATGGGAACGACATCGGCGTCGGATTCGTCATCGGTGTCGATGACGATACGCAGAGCATCGTGCTTGCAGACTATCCAGAATATCGGAAGGAGCTGCATCGGGCACGAACGGGGAAGCCGTCCTATCTTGCCACAAGAATACGGACGTTTTACGACGCCACGACGGGGCTCGTCATTTATGAGACGGAGTATCCGCCGACGTGGGCGCCGGAGCGGGTGCAGGATGCGCCGGCGGAGTGGCCGGTTTAGACGGACGCGCAGGCGCAGGAAAATGATAGGAACTGCGCTGACTTGGTTTTGATGGCTCGGAGGAGCCTGTAACTCTCTCCATCATATACACATACCTCTTTTCTGAAAGCCCCTCGGGTAGCGACCGAGGGGCTTTTTCTTATGCTTGTGATTCTTTACTTCCATTTGTGCCGTCGCTCGGGGTCGAGGTAGATGAGCTTCCCTTTTGCTCGGCGAGAAGTTCCTGGCGGTAGCGTTCGACTTCGCGCTCGATCTCGTCCTCTTTGGAAAGGGCGGGCGCGGGGAGGCCGGCGGCGACCTGCTGGATGAGGCGGAACATGGTGGCGCGGTCTTCTTCGCTGAGGGCGAGGAAGTTCTTCATGACTTGGATGAAGGTCTCGCCGAGGTGGCAGCGCTCGGCGAAGGCGCGGACGTAATCGTCGCGGGTCTGCGCGAGCATGTCGCCGGTGCCTTCGCGCAGCCAGCGCTCGGAGACGCCGAACGTCGTGCAGATCAGGCGGATGTTTGCGTCTGTGATGGTGCTGCCTTCTTTTTCAATCCAGCTCGCGGCAGATTTCTTCAAACCGATGCGCTTTCCGAACTCTTCTTGACTTAAGTGTAGAGACTTGCGGAATATCTTAATTCTTTGATTGATTGTCATTATGTATCACCTCCCTATGCAATATAATATCCCAACTGTTGGGAAAAAGCAACTAAAAACTGTTGACAATACCCAATAGCTGGGATAATATAGAGGCGTAAAGAGTAATCATTGGATTTTTGAAGGAGGTGAATCGCCATGATGGAATCGTGGAACCATGCCGCCCTTGTGACGGAAGCGGACAAGCGGTACACGGAGAAAATCGGGGAGATCATGAAGCAGCTGCCGGAAATCCAGCAGGCGTATATCGAGGGTCTCGCCGAAGGCATCCGCCGGGCGCTCGAGCTCGTGAAGACGGGTGCGCCGAAAGGAGAGGGAGCGGCGTGATGAATGTATCGCACGAGGAAATCGAGCGAAGCAACAAAATCGAAGCATGCGAGAAACGCATTGTGGACATGGCGAAAGCGAAGTTCGAGCTGGAAGAAAAAATGCGGCTTCCCCTCAAGATTTCAGAGAATGAAGCCGCATATAAGAGATGTTTCGAGCTTTACGACCGCATAGACGAAGCCATCGCGGGAGAAGCTACAGCTTTAATTGCTCTCGTAAAAGAGAGGAAGCAAGGTCTGTGAGAATGTCGAGCGTGGCATTGCCGCCAATGCGCCGGAGCTGTTCCTTTATGGAGTTCCATACCGACTGATCGCGAACGCTGTCGAGATAGTCACATCCGCTAAATGTGAGATACTCGACAACATAATCAGGAAAGTACATCATAGAGCTTTTGACGGGATCGGCAACGATGAAGCCGACGTCGTAGAGAAGGAAGAGGTGAAAGGCAACCTTCTCTTCGTCGTCGCATAAATCTTTGAACGTTTCCGATGTAATCTTGCCGTCTTTCGGGTGGCACGCTTCGATGCGCAGCATCATGTCGCGTATGAGGTCTAAATCGGGATTGTCAATAGTTTTGTGTAAATTTTTCAGTCAGCCTTGTCGTACTTATGCATCAAGGCCGACATGCGCTCATCCATTTCGAGTTGGTTACGCAC